>JBAPNK010000105.1:0-4769 GCA_049279095.1 Minisyncoccia bacterium | reverse complement strand
CTCAAGGAAGGCACGAACGAAGAAAAACGTGAACTGATGGGGTGCTTTAAATCGAAGATTAAGATTACGAAAGGGGTGGTGACGATTGAGAAGTAGATAACGCAAAAAACAAAAAGTTCGAATCTCTGTGAGGTTCGAACTTTTTGCGTGTTTTGGACTTTTGAAAACCCTTGAAAAACATAGGTCTCCGCATAGTCCGATACAAAACACTAGGGGCGGAGGTGGTGAGATTCGAACTCACGATACCTTTCGGTATGGCGCATTTCAAGTGCGCTGGAATAAACCACTATCCGACACCTCCCATTATTTTTTTTATTTTATTTAAATGACGCCCAAAACGAGTGCCAGTCCGTTTTCACTTCCGCCCAGCTTTTTTTGGCGATTTTGAAGATGTAAAAAATTTCCAAGATACCGATAGTGTTCACAATCAGCAAAACGACGAACCAGATTTTTTGATTGCGTTTGGCGGAGAGCCAAAGCGCGTAGCCTTTCCAGGGGATGGTCCAGATTGCTAAAATTAAAACCAATAAACTGAAAGACGGATTGTTAAAAAAATTGTAATTCATATCAAAAACAATATCACAAAATTTTTTTTTATGCTAGTATTTTTAACATGACTACTGGGAGATTTTTAGGCATTGATTATGGCACAAAAAGAATCGGCGTGGCAATTTCGGACGAAAACGGCGTTTTGGCTTTTCCGAAAGAAATTATTTTGAACGACGGAAATACTTTCAAAAAAATTGGCGAGATAATCAAAAAAGAAAATATCGGAGAAATCGTGATCGGCGAATCGGTGGATTTTTCCGGAAAGTTAAACGCGCTTTCGGGCAGGATTGAGGTTTTTATTTTAGAACTGCAGGAAAAATTTAAATTACCAGTTCATAAGCAAAAAGAATTTTTGACTTCGGTGGAAGCCCGCCGTTCCAAAGACGGAAAAAGGGGATTGAATCCATCGCAAACGCATAGCCGAGTGAAGCAAATAAAATCCGGCCGGATAGACGCTTCCGCCGCCGCGCTGATATTGCAGAGGTATTTGGATCGAAGATCCCGACAACAGGAGGGATAAAAGAAACAATGGAAAATAATTTTGAAAAGAAAATATGTCAGAATTGTCGCGGTGAATTTATTATCCAGCCGGATGATTTTAATTTTTACGAAAAAATAAAAGTTCCGCCGCCAACCTTTTGCCCGGAGTGCCGATTGCAAAGGCGATTGGCTTGGCGAAACGAGCGCGCTTTATATAAACGAAAATGCGATTTGTGTGAGAATAATATTATTGCGATGTATGACGAGCTTGCGTCATTTCCAGTTTATTGTCGCGAATGTTGGTACGGCGACGATTGGGACGCGAGCTCTTTCGGGCGAGATTACGATTTTTCCAAAAATTTCTTTCAGCAATATAAAGAATTTTCCAACACGGTGCCGAGGCTCGCTTTATGGTCCAGAAATTCTATAAATTCTGATTATGCAAACATGGTCGCCGAGTCAAAAAATGTTTACTTATCTTCTTCAATCGTGGCCGGTTCGGAAAATGTTTTCTTTTCCAAAAATGTCGACAAGTCTGCCGATATTGTCGATTGTTTGAATGTCAAAGAAGGCCAAAATTTATATGAAAATATTGAAAGCGAAAAAAATTACAACTGCCAGTATTTATTGCTTTCCAGGAATTGTCTAGATTCATATTTCTTGGTTGATTGCGTTAATTGCAGTAATTGCGTTTTGTCATATAATTTGCGCAACAAAGAATTTCATATTCGCAATCTAAAATATTCCAAAGAGGATTATTTTAAAGAATTGGAAAAAATGAACTTGCCAAGCCGAGCTTCGCGCGAATTATTGTTGGAAGAATTTTCGGAAATTAAAAAGACGGCAATTTACCGTTTTGCCAACATTATCCGCTGTGTGAATTCCACCGGCAACAATCTTTCCGACGCGAAAAATTGCCAAAATTGTTTTGATGTTTACGCCGCAGAAAATTTGAAATATTGCTACCGATTGCTGGATTCTTTTAAAGATTCTATGGATTCCTGTTTTGGCATCAAGTCCGAGTTGATGTATGAATACACAACCGGCTGTTTGAATGATTACAATGTGAGATTTTCCTATTCGGCGATGAATTCGGTGCGCAATGCTGACTACACTGACTCTTGCATTGATTGCAATAATATCTTCGGTTGTATTTCTTTGCGGAAAAAAGAAAATGCTATTTTTAATAAAGTTTATTCCAAGCCAGAATTTGAAAAATTGCGAACGGAAATTATTGAGCAAATGAATGAAATGCCTTTTGTGGATAAAAAGGGCAGAGTTTACAAATATGGGGAATTTTTTCCGATTGAAATTTCTCCTTTTACTTACAACGAAACATTGGCGCAAGAAATTAATCCGCTGACTAAAAAAGAAGCGGAGAAAAACGGCTATCCGTGGCGCGAACAAAATAAAAAGAATTTTCCAATCACTATACCAGCAGACAAAATTCCGGACACGATAGCCGAAACAGACGATAAAATTTTGGCAGAAGTTTTGGGTTGCAAACACAAAGGCGAGTGCGCGCATCAATGCAACACCGCTTTTCGTTTGGCTAATTACGAATACGCTTTTTACCAAAAACACAAAATACCACTGCCGGTTCTTTGTCCCAACTGCCGTTACTACGAAAGATTTTCCCAATTGCCGGCGTTGAAACTTTGGAAAAGAAATTGCATGTGTGACCCGACTTCGCAAAGCTCCGACGGGCGAGGCAAAACAAATCATTTTCACGGTTCCGAGAAATGCGAAGTGGAATTTGAAACCAGCTACGCGCCGGAGCGGCCGGAAATTGTTTATTGCGAGCGATGCTACCAGCAGGAAATTTATTAAATAACACAATGACAGCGGTAGCGTCTAATATGTTAGTTAGCATTTGTTTTTGACTTTAAAAAATTTATGTCATAATAAATTTATGATTACCCTTGAAGATTTCAAAAAAGCGGAACTGGTCGTCGGAGAAATTCTGGCGGCGGAAAAAATTCCGGAGACGGATAAATTATTGAAGCTGTCAGTGGATCTTGGAGAAGAAAAACCAAGAACGATTGTTTCCGGCATTTCTTTTTATTTTCCTGACTGCTCCGTTTTGGTCGGCAAGAAGTGCATGTTCGTCGCCAATTTGGAACCGAGAATGATTCGCGGTGTTGAAAGCCAAGGAATGATTTTGGCTGTTTCGACTTCGGATGGTAAATTTTCTCTTTTGGAACCAAACGACGAAATTCCGGCGGGAACAAGGGCAAAATGATAGTAAAAAAAATTCAAATATCGTATAATATATGATATATGTCCCGAAATTCTTTTGACCGATTTTTTTTGAAACTTTTTCCGGTGCCAAAAATGCTTGCCGCGTCTTCTTTCGGTTTGGATATTTCTGATGAATCGTTGAAATTTGTGGAATTGATCACCACTAAAAAGGGGATGCGAGTGGGACGATACGGCGAGCGCGAAATTCCGCCCGGCGTGATTGAATCCGGCAAAATCAAAGACGAGAAAAAAATGGAGGAAATTTTAACTTTGTTGCGAAAAAAAGAGGGCGTGAAATCCGTGCGCGTTTCCTTGCCGGAAGAACAGGTTTATCTTTTTCAGCTTCGTTTGGAAAAAACGGGTTTGAAAAATGTTAAAGAAGGTATTGAACTGGCGTTGGAAGAGCATATTCCCATCCAAGCGGAAGACGCTATTTTCGATTATGAGTTGGTGGAAGAAGACCCGCAAAATTTGGAAGTGCAGGTGGCGGCGATTCCCAAAAATGTAATTGAGAATTATCTGCTGATTTTTGAGCGCGCGCGCATCTCGGTCGAATCTTTTGAACTGGAAGCGCAGGCTTTGTCTCGGGCGGTCATTGCTGAGAATGATCTTGAAACTTATATGATTGTGGATTTCGGCAAAAAACGCACCGGCATTTTCATCATTTCGCGGGGCATTACCATGTTCACTTTTACCCTGGATGTGGGCGGGGAAACTTTGAACCAGATGATTCAAAAAAGTTTTAAGGTAAGTTTCGAGGAAGCGGAAAAAATGAAAATAGAATACGGTCTGGAACGCAATGTCGCTAACAAAGAAATCTTCGCCGTGCTCCTAAACAGCGTTTCGGTTTTACGCGACGAAATCGCGAAACATTTTTTGTATTGGCAGACGCACAAGGATGAAGAAGATAAAAATAATCCGCCGATCAAAAAAATCATTTTGTGCGGCGGCGACGCGAACTTAATCGGGCTCTCCGACTACATTTCCGTCAGTTTGAAAGTGCCGGTGCAAATGGCGAATGTTTGGACGAATATCATGGACACGAAGAATTGCATTCCGGAGATGAATTTTAATCAAGCGATGACCTTTTCGACCGCTCTTGGACTAGCCTTGGCGGATTATATCAATGATTGATTTATGATCAATTTAATTCCAAAAGAAGAAAAGAAAAAAATGACCGGCGCTTTTTATTCCCGCCTGGCAGCGCTGTTTTTGCTGGCCGCCGGTTTTTCCATGCTGGTCGCCGCTTCCGCGCTTTTGCCGGCTTATTTTCTTTCCGCAACCAAAGTCGCCGCGGCGGAAATGCGACTGGCAATGGCGAAAGGAGAGCCAATGTCCGCTTCCGGAGAACAATCTTTGGCGACTGTCAAGGATTTGGACAGCAAACTTGGTCTAATTCAAAACGCGGAGCGGAACCAATTTCTGATTTCGGAAAAAGTCATCGATGCCGTTCTTGCCGGCAAAATATCCGGCATTAAAATAAGCCAGATTTTATACCA
>JBAPNK010000104.1:0-3707 GCA_049279095.1 Minisyncoccia bacterium | reverse complement strand
GCGGAGGAGTTTCCTCCGTACGGAGGAAACTCCTCCGCTCTAGTGTTTTTGTTTTTTTCCAAATATTTTTTCACCGCCAAAATCGTCTGCGAAGAATCGGCCAAGCCAATTATGCATTTATAAGTAAGCGCTCGGGCTTCCGACTCGTTAAAACCTTCCACAATGTGCATTTCCTCCACCACCAAAATGTTGTCGGTCAAGGTGCCGGTCTTGTCGATGCAAAGATTTTTGATTCGGCCCAATTTTTCGGTCGCGTTGATTTCCTGAAACAAAACATTTTTGCGGGAATAATTCGCGGCGCCGATCGCGAAAAGCAGAGTGATCACCACCATCAAACCCTGCGGGACAATTGTGGAAGCCAAGGCGCCAGAGTTGGTCACGATTTGCAATCGCGGCGCGTGCACCAAAATTCCGCGTCCAATCACAAATAATAAAACCGCCAATAAAATATAACCGGCGTATTTAATAACCGTATTGATCGCTGTTTGAATCGAGCTTGGACTGGCCGCATATTTTTTCGCCTCGCCGGCAATAATCGAGAGCCGGCTATCGCGGAAAAGTCCTTCGGCCCGCATTGTGGCGCATCCGGAAGTGACAATCGCTCCGGCAATAATTTTATCTTCCGCGTTTTTAGCAAAAGAATCCGATTCGCCGGTCACCAACGCTTCGGAAATTTCCAAATTGTCCGCCGAAACCAAAACTCCTTCGCAGGGCGTCTGATCTCCGAGCTTCAAAGCAATCAAATCGCCCTTTTTTATTTCTTCCGCCAAAATGGAAGTTTCGGTTTTGTCTGGATTAACGCGCAAAACTTTTAAAGCAGTCAGCATTTGCAATTTCTCCAGTAATACTCGCGCGTGAATATCCTGTGAAGTCGCGATTAAAGTATTCAAAAGAAAAACAATTCCCAAAAACAATCCGGCTTCGGTGCTGCCAAAAACAAAAAGCAAAACTACGACACAGAAAATTATTCCATTAACTAAAATGAAAAAATTGCGAAAGATAATCGG
Organism: Minisyncoccia bacterium; assembly: GCA_049279095.1. Lineage (GTDB taxonomy): Bacteria > Patescibacteriota > Minisyncoccia > Phycocordibacterales > UBA9973 > UBA9973. Next base: position 2,700 of record JBAPNK010000104.1, on the reverse strand, counting down.
TCCGACCGAAGGTAAAACCCGCCGATAAACTGCGAATTTAGGCATATTCTATTGTACCATTTTAATTATTTAATTTGAATGGCGATTTCAAAAAACGGAAAATACCTTTTGTTATTGAAGCTTGGATTTTTTCTTTCACATGAACTTTGTCGTAAATATCCGGGAAAACTGTTTCCGCCGAATATTTTTTTCTTAATTCCGTATACCAAGGCAAATCATAAATCTGCCAAAATTCTTCGCGGAAATAATATGTGTGAGCGTAAAACCATTTGCGTCCAGATAAACTTTTTGCCTTGTTTTCAAGATCTTGACTTAATTTTACGATATCCGACTTATTTTTTGGTTCTCCATAAATTCCAACATTAAGACAAGTTGAATCATTAAGATGCGTTGGTAATAATTTCGCTTGATTATCTGTTTTAAGCGGACAAAGCCAAATCGGATATATTTTTAGATCGTCGTTGGAAAATTTAAAAAATTCCGGCGCTTTTTCAAATGGCAAACAAAAATCCTGAATGATATATCGCCCTGAAAGATTAGTGGCGTGCAATGAGCGATATAAAGTTTTTGTGTTTAAAAATATGTTGAAAACAAAGCGAGTGAATTTGTCAAAATGAATTTTGAGAATTTTGAAAGAAAAAATTCCCATCCAAAAAGCGCCCCGATCATACCTAAAAAGATAATCCCGAATCGGGATGATTTCTTTTCGCGGCTCGTTATTTTTTATAATTTTCTTGGCGTGTAAATAAAACCAATCATCTTGAGCCCGCAAAAATTTTGAAATTGGCAGATTCTTTTGATCCGTTAATTTTCCGGTCATTATCACGCCCGAATTTTCGGAAAACATTATGCCGTCCAAATATTCCACTTCCCTATCAACAGAATAATTTTTTATTAATTCTGCCGCTATGGAAAAATTATAAACCGGATAATACGAGAGCTCCACAAATTTTTTAGCTGGAATAAGTTTAATTTTCACCGTCGTGATTACACCCAGCGAGCCATATGAACCAGCAGTACCGTAAAACAAATCGACATTTTCTTCCGGCGAGACTTTAATCATTTCACCATCGCCTAAAATTATTTCATACTCCATACAAATATTATGAAAAAGTCCCCATTTAAACGAACTGCTCTCGCCGGCACCGCCTTGGATTCCTCCGCCGACGGTAATTTCCGAAAATTCCATCACCACCGGCGGAATCAAGTTATATTTAAGAGTCGCTTCCACAAGTTTCCTCATCGAGACATTAGATTCAACTAATGCGTATCTCTCTTCCGAATTTATTTCTAAAACATTATTTAATTTGCTGACATCAACCACTTCACCTTTTTTGAAATCAAAAGGCCGAGTGGAATTCGTGCCGCCGTGATAAATTTTGGCCGGCTTTTTTGCCAAATAAAAACTTTTTATCTGCGATCTGACTTCTTCCGCCAATAAATTATGTTTTTCGTTCATATTTTTACCCAAAAGTAAAAGTATAAGCATCCAGCGTGCCACTCTCAACATCTATTTCCAAAGTATGCTCACCGTAAGTTGCGCCATTTATAATTTTGTACAAACGATCATCTTTGACCAAGACAGTACTGTCAGAATTTACATCCGCGCCCATTACCGCCGCCGTAACCGGCTTACCGTCTAGAAGAATTTTTATATTCGCGCCAAGCGTCGAACTGGCAACAAAATATAAATTTTTAGCGTCGTATTTGTAAATAATTTTGGCATTGCTGTCGCTCGTTTCCGCGTATTCCGGCGCGAAATTCCACGCGCCGGATAAATATAAATTGTTCAGCGACATATTTTCCGGCAATGAAAGATTTTGGATTCCATTTGTAGTTTGACTGCCATTGGCCAAATATTCATTGCGATTCGAACCGAAATAAGTTTCCGGACTGTTGACTTGATTTGGATCCATAGTGATGGCATCCGCTGGTGCCACCGTGCCGCCGGAAACGGAACCGGTATCCAAAATATTCGCGCGCTCGGCCAAAGCTTTTTGAATCGCTTGCTCGGTGCCGTCATAATCCCCTTCGCCGGCGTGATCGTGCACAATGAAACCGTCAAGGTCGATCAAATATTCCCGCGGCCAGTATTCATTTCCAAAAGCGTTCCAAGTGCCATTGTCGTTATCGAGTACAACCGGATATTTTATGCCGAAGTTTTTGACCGCCGCCGCCACATTACTTTGCACCTTTTCAAAAGAAAATTCCGGCGTATGAATACCGATAATTTCCAAACCTTGATCCGCGTATTTTTGATACCAAGCGTTCAAATACGGGATCGTTCGCTGGCAATTAATACAACTGTAAGTCCAAAAATCCACCAGCACTACTTTTTTGCCTTTGAACTGCGAAATTGTGATCGGCTCCCCATCGGTATTTATAAAACCGGAAGGATCGGTGATTTCCGGCGCGACTTGATACTCGCTTGATTTTATTTTAATCCGTTCTGCCGCGCCCAAATTTTTCGCCAATGCGGAAATACTTGGAATGTTGGAAGTTGTCGGAGCCGGATTATTTATTTGATTATTTGTCTGATTAGTTGAATTGGTTTGATTTTTCGCCAACAGTTTTTGTTCTATTGTTGTGACATCAAAAAGATGATTGGACAAAGCTAGCTCCAACTTTTGATCAAAACCGAAAATAATTAAAAGTCCCAGAATTAAAAAAATCGCGCCGATAGTTCGCTTTATCCAACCG
>JBAPNK010000103.1:0-8584 GCA_049279095.1 Minisyncoccia bacterium | reverse complement strand
CTACAAATGTTTCTATTGCGAAAAAGACATTGAAGCGTATTACTTGCCGGAATGGAATTATCAAAAAATTGCCTGTGAAGAATGTTATAAGCAAAATATCGCGTGACCCTCTCCGCCTTTGGCACCTCCCCCTTGATAAGGGGGAGGCTAGGTGGGGGTCTATTTTCCAAAAGCTTCAAACAAAACTTTTTTACTTTCTTCGTCTATAAATTCGGTGACGATTATCATCATTTCCGTCGTGAGACCAAGATCTTTTTTTATATTCGCGAATAAGTGTTCAAAAGGAAACGGAGAAATCCAGGCGGAATTTTTGAGGCAGACAAAACCAGCTTTTTTAAGTAAATAACGCAAAGATTCGCGTTCGCTTTTTCTATTTTCCGGCAAGTCCAATAAAATAATCCGCCAAAATCCGTCCCAAGTTTGAGGAATTAATGCGCTTCCCCCCGCCAAGGTCATACTATTTAATTTGGTTTTCCCGCGAGCGGTGATTTTTGCATAATTTTGCCTTTCTGATTTATGAATTTCAGCGCAACCTTCCTTTACTAGATTTTTTAACGCGCGAGTTATGGCATAAGAAGTTTTTGCGTCCATGCCTTTTAACTCTTCTACCGGAATTACCGGTTTTTCAGTAAGTTTTTTTAGAATTTTTTGGGAATTGCTTGACATGTATATAGCTTATCATATATACTTGGATTATACAAATTTTTAGTGGTCGCAAAATATTAGTAAAATTATTAAAAATTATAAATTAACCTTATAAAATATATGTCAAAAATAATAGGAATAGATTTGGGCACAACAAATTCGGCCGTGGCTATCATTGAGGGCGGCGCGCCAAAAATTATTGAAAATGTGGAAGGTAATCGCACCACACCTTCGGTGGTGGCCGTTGCGAAAAACGGCGATCGAATTGTTGGCTTATTGGCCAAAAGACAAGCGGTGACCAATTCAGAAAACACCGTTTACGGCATCAAACGATTTATGGGCCACAACTTCGACGATCCAGAAGTGCAGAAAGATTTAAAAAATTCTTCTTTTAAAGTGCAAAAAGCCGCAAATGGCGGAGTAGAAATAAAAATCGGTGACAAATGGATGCGTCCGGAAGAAATTTCCGCGATGATCTTGGCGAAAATAAAAACGGATGTAGAAACTAAATTGGGAGAAAAAATCACCGAAGCAATTATCACTGTGCCGGCTTATTTTAACGATGCGCAAAGAAAAGCAACCAAAGACGCTGGCGCGATTGCCGGACTCGATGTTAAGAGAATTATCAACGAGCCGACCGCTGCCGCGCTCGCTTATGGTTTTAATAAAAAGAAAAATGAAAAAATTGTTGTGTATGATTTCGGTGGAGGAACTTTTGATGTGTCCGTGCTGAATGTTGACATGAGTGACACTGGAGAGAGTTCTATTGAAGTGATTTCCACTGACGGCGACAGTCATTTGGGGGGACGCGATATTGATTTCAAAATTATTAACTGGATTGCCGAAGAATTTAAAAAGACTTCCGGTGTGGATGTGCGTGGCGACAAATTGGCCTTGCAACGTTTGGATGAAGCGGCCGAAAAAGTCAAAATAGAACTTTCAACTGCTGTGGAAAGTGAAATTAATATTCCTTTTATCACTTCGACGGCGCAAGGTCCGCAACACTTGCTTTTGAAAATGACTCGCGCTCAACTTGAATCTCTGGCCGATGAATATATTACTCGTTCTATAGATATTACCAAACGCGCATTGACTGTTTCCGGTTTGAAGATTGAAGATATTAATGAAATCTTGATGGTGGGCGGACAGACACGCATGCCGAAAATTGTGGAAGAAGTGAAAAAAGTTTTCGGCAAGAACCCGAATCTTTCTATCAACCCAGATGAAGTGGTCGCGCTCGGCGCTGCGGTGCAAGCTGGTGTTTTGCAGGGTGATGTGCGTGATGTTTTATTGCTGGATGTGATTCCGCTTTCTCTCGGCATTGAGACTTTGGGCGGAGTAGCCACAAAATTAATCGAAAGAAATACAACTATTCCATATGAGAAATCTCAAGTTTTTTCAACTGCGGCAGATAATCAGACTTCAGTGGAAATTCACATTGTGCAAGGCGAGCGACCAATGGCTTCTGACAATAAATCGCTTGGACGATTCATTCTGGACGGAATTCCGCCAGCGCCTCGCGGTTTACCGCAGATTGAAGTTTCTTTTGATGTGAATGCGAATGGTATTTTAAACGTTACCGCCAAAGATAAAGCTTCCGGTAAAACTCAATCGATTAAGATTGAAGCGAGTTCTGGTTTGAAAGATGAAGACATCAAAAAAATGCAAGCAGACGCAGAATTACATGCCGAAGAAGATAAAAAGAAAAAAGAAAACGCGGAATTGAAAAATACCGCCGAGATGATAATTTACACCGCCGAAAAAGCGCTCAAAGACAACGAGGCCAAAATTCCAGCGGAGTTGAAAGACAGCGTCAACGCGAAAATAAACAGATTGCGCGAAGTCAAAGACGGCGCGGACGGCGACACAATCAAAAAAGCGACCGAAGAACTTTCCAGCGAGATGTCCAAAATTGGCGAAGCGATAAATAAAGCGGGAGCAGGGGCGGAGGCAACGCCTCCGCCCAGTGGGACTCCGGAAAATCAAGGTCCGGAAGTCAAAGATGCGGAATTCAAAGAAAAAAAAGACGGCGAAGGCGAAGCGCCAAAAGCGTAATGTTGTTAATTGTGTTATAATTGGCAGATGCTAAAAACAGTCAGAATTTTTCTTTTGGTTTTAATAATCATCGGCCTAATCGCGTTGTTCACGCAAAAAATTTGGGTGCCGAAATTGGTGAACGAAATTCTTTTATCCGAAAATTATTCGCCGAAAATTATTCCGGCGCAAACTGTTTTAGACCCGACTGCCGGCTGGAAAACGGAAACGAATATGCAATTCGGATTCAGTTTCAGATATCCGGATGGTTTTTTTGACGCGAACCAAATGCCGAAAATATTGGCGGGAAATTGCAATTACGGCGTTTTCCCGGACAGTTGTCCCAATATAAACAATATCGTCATTGCGGATCAAGTTGCCGGCGGCGGCGATATTAACGCGATTGAGAGCAATTTTTCCTATCCTAATTATTGGAAAAATTCCAAAGGAGAAAAATTAACAATCAATAATATTCCGTATTGTTTATACCAAACAACCGATGCGGCGATGATGCATGTTTATAATTATTATTACTATGCCACGGTCGCCGACAAACAATGCCTGGTCGTGAATTTTAACACCAGCTCCACGAATTGCGAGGCTTACTTGCCGCTCCAAAATGGCAACCCGGAGCAGAAAACAAATTACGAGAATTGCCTGGCCAGCAATACCAGCCAACCGAATATTCTAAATCAAATACTTTCCACTTTTAAATTCACAAAAATGTAAATTGCACCCGTTTTGTTGATTTTCCCGTATAAATAATGGTAAAATAAAGGCATTATGCAGAAAATTATTTTATTTTTAGAAACTTATTCTGGCAGCGTCCTTCGTTTGGCTATGGCGGCGGTGATTCTTTGGTTCAGCGCCGCGCAGTTTTCGAATGCCAGCCAGTGGACGGCGTATGTGCCGGATTCGGTTGTTTCCACGACGGGTTTAAGCGCGATCGCGTTGGTTTATTTCAATGCGGTTTTTGAATTGGTTTTTGGATTACTTCTGCTTTTCGGCTGGCAGACGCGTTTGGTCGCCTTTCTTTTGACGGCGCATCTTTTTGATATTATGTATATTGTCGGTTATGGCGAGATCGGTGTGCGGGATTTCGGTTTGGCTTTTGCCACTTTTGTGGTCTTTATGAACGGCGCCGACCCGCTATGCGTTCAAAATAAAAAAAGAAAACAAAAAATAGTTGAAACAATTCCGCAACAGTCATTTTATCAGCCAGCGCCGCAATCAGCGGTCAGAAAAATTAACGCAATATAAAATGAAACCAGAAAACAATCTACAAAAAAATATAGGCATCTTTCTTGGCGTTATCGTTATTCTTTGTGTTTTGTATGTAACAATTTTTTGGGGAAAACAATCCATCACCCCGCCTTCGGCACCCCTCCTTAATCAAGGAGGGGACGGGGGTGGTAATTCCACTCCGCCGATTTCGCAACCAGTTTCAAAAAATCCTTCCGCTAATTCCACTCCGATTGTTGTCCAAAACCCGCCGGCGGATATTCCCAAAAAAACTGCTTCGGTTTCGGTTTATAACGATGGCTCGTATTCCGCCACGGGTTCATATATGTCTCCGGGTGGGGAAGATCAAATCGCTGTTACTCTGACTCTCGCGAACGATATCATTACAAATGTTTCCGTTGCGCCGGAGCCCGGCGATCGCACCTCGCAAAAATATCAAAATAAATTTTTATCCGGCTATCAGCAATTCGTTATTGGAAAAAATATAGATAGCGTCAACTTGACCAAAGTTTCCGGCTCTTCGCTCACGCCGAAAGGTTTCGATGATGCTTTGGCGCAGATTAAATCGCAAGCCAAAGCTTAGTTTTTATGACTCAATTTAATTTTGAAGGAATCGGCACAAAATGGCAGATTGATATCTATCAAAAAATTTCTGAAATAGAAGAAAAAAAAATTCTTTTGGCGATTCAAGACCGCATTGAAATTTTTGACAAAACATATTCTCGTTTTCGTTCTGATTCTTTGGTAACCAAAATGTCCCAAAAAAGCGGAAATTTTTTATTGCCGCCCGATGCCGGACCGATGCTCAGGCTTTATGAGAATTTATACGAATTAACGAATGGTTTTTTCACCCCGCTCGTCGGAGATATTTTATCGGATGCCGGCTATGACGCCAATTATTCTTTGCGGCAAAAAAAAGAATTAGCCGCTGCGCCGAAATGGAACGAAGTTTTGGAATATAAAAATCCGAATTTAATTATCAAAAAACCGGCAATTTTGGATTTTGGCGCGGCCGGGAAGGGTTATTTGATTGATTTGGTCGCAAAAGTTTTGGAAGAAAATAATATTTTTAAATATTGTGTTGACGCCGGCGGAGATATTCTGCATAAAGATAAAACAGCTCTCCGAGTAGGATTGGAAAATCCGGAAAATATAAAAGAGGTTATCGGAGTTTATGGTTTGCAAAACGGCAGTATTTGTGGCTCGGCGGGCAATCGCCGCGTCTGGGGCAATTTTACGCACATTATCAATCCAAAAACGCTTGTGTCGCCGACGGAAATAATTGCTGTTTGGGTCATAGCCGAAAAAGCCATGCTTGCCGACGCGCTTGTGACCTGCCTGTTTTTTGTGGAAGCCGAAAAACTGGAAAAATATAAATTTGAATATCTGATAATTCATAAAGATCATTCGATAGAAAAATCGCAAAATTTTTCCGGCGAGATTTTCACAACTAGTTAATAATCTCTTCAAATTCTTTTTCTGTCAGATATTTTTCGTCAACGACAATTTCTCTCAAACTTTTTTTAGTTGAAATGGATTTTTTCACAATTTCAGAAACAGCGTCATAGCCCAAGCGGGGAGTGAGCAAGGTCGCGTAAGCGGTGGAATTTTCCAAATGCATTTTGCATTTTTCTTTGTCAGCTTTTATTTCCGCGACGCAAAATTTATCAAACTGATGGATGACTTCCGTTGTCATTTTCACCGACTCAATTAGTTTATCAGCCATAATCGGAATCATCACTCCGAGTTCCATTTGCGCGCCTTCCACCGCATGCTCGATTGACAAATTGTTGCCGGAGACCAAATAATAAAGTTGGTTGACCGTCTCTGGCATTACCGGATTCACCTTGCCGGGCATTATTGACGAGCCTTTTTGCAATTCGGGTAAAATTATTTCTCCGATGCCGCCACGCGGACCAGAAGACATAAATTTAAAATCGTTGGCTGTTTTCGACAGATCCACACACATACTCGTAATTATTTGCGAAATTATCAAGAAATCAGTTTGCCCGCCGGTTTTTGACATTAAATTTTTTGCTTTGTAAAATTTTTCACCAAGATTTTTATTTAATTCTTTATAAACTTCTTTGATGTAAATCGGATCGGCATTAATGGAATTTCCAATGGCCGTGCCACCTAAATTTAAAACTCGACATAATTCTTGCGCTCTTTCAATTTCCGTTTTATATCTTTTCAAATTTTCCGTATAAGCTAAAAATTCAGCTCCGAGAGTCGTCAGCACGGCATCCTGCATATGCGTCCGCCCTAATTTATTTATATTTTTGAATTCTTCGGCTTTTGCTTGAAAAGTTTCCGCTAGTGAAAAAAGTTTGTCTTGCAAATTTTGCAGCAAATAAAAAACCGCTATTTTCAATGCCGAAGGATTGACATCGTTGGTGGATTGGCTCCGATTCACATGATCATTCGGATGGATTCCTGCCCGCAATGCTTTCAGCATAGCTGATGCAGGCGGGTTTGTTTTCAAAATTTCCGTCGCGCGGTTGGCGATGACTTCGTTGACATTCATATGAATAGCCGTCCCGGCGCCGCCTTGAAAGCTGGAAAGCGGAAATTGATTATTGAGTTTTCCCGCCAAAATTTCATCACAAACTTTTACAATCGCGTCTTGAATTTCTTTGCCGAAATTACCGGCTTTGAAGTTCGCAATTGCCGCCGCTTTTTTAATTTGAACAATTGCCAAAATAAATTCCATTTTTGTCGGATGAGTGGAAAAAGGGAAGTTTTTCAAGGCCTTTTTGGTTTCGTCGCCATAATAAACTGTCATATAATATATGTTACTCCAAGTATAAAAATTGGCAAGATGTGGAAATTGGTGTAAAATGCAAATATGGATTCTGAAACTAGGGCTTGTCAAAATTGCCAAAAAGATTTCACCATTGAGCCGAACGATTTTGGATTTTATGAAAAAATAAAAGTCCCGCCGCCGACTTTTTGTCCGGAATGCAGATTCCAGAGAAGACTGCTTTTTAGAAATAATAGAGTTTTTTACAGACGCGAGTGCGCTTTATGCAAGAAATCTTTATTGAGCGTTTATAATAAAGAGCGACCATATACAATTTACTGTCGCGATTGTTGGTATTCCGACAAATGGAATCCGACAGATTATGGTCGTGATTATGATTTTTCCATTCCATTTTTCAGCCAATTCCGCTCGCTTAAATCCAAGGTTCCAAAAGCGAATCTCCATCAGACTAATTTTATTTCAAGTGAATACTGTAATTACGGTCTTGATTTTAGAGAATGCTATCTTTTGTTTGGTGGAAATCAAAATGAAAGAGTTTATTTTGGCAATCAGATTTTTGACTCACGCGATTCTCTGGATATCGCTTTTTGCGAGAAAGCAGAATTAAGCTATGAACTTTTTGAGTGTTCTAGAACAAATAAATTATTTTTCAGCCATCATTGTTCAGATTGCGTAGAGAGTTATTATTTAATAGACTGCCGAAATTGCATGAGTTGTTTTGGTTGCGTTAATTTAGTAAATAAGCAATATTGTGTTTTTAATAAACAATATACCAAAGAAAAATATCAAGAATTTATTAATTCTGTAAACATTGGCAGTTTTAAAAGCCATCAAAAATCTCTTAGAAAATTATGGGAATTGGAAATGATTATGCCCCATCGTTATGCCCGCATTTATAAATCGGTTAATTCCGACGGAGATGACTTGTCCGAAGTTCGCAATACTCACAATTCTTTTACTTCCCGGCAAACGGAAAATTCCAAACATTTATTTTTTTGCCGAAATAATGTGAAAGATTGTTACGACAATTGTTTTCAGGGTTTTAATAGCGAGCTTCTTTATGAAATTGGACATGGTTTCGGCGGAAACAATACCGCATTTGGCGTTAGAAATGTTTACAATCAAGATTCGCGTTACAATGAAGAATGCGATAACTGTAAAGATATTTTCGGTTGTGAAGGTTTGCGTAAAAAACAATATTGCATTTTAAACAAGCAATACACCAAAGAAGAATACGCAGAACTTTTGCCGAAAATAATAGAGCATATGACTAAAATGCCTTATGTGGACCAAAAGGGCAGAATTTATAAATATGGAGAATTTTTTCCGAGCGATCTTTCGTCCTTCGCTTATAATGACACTATCGCCCAAGAATATTTTCCCTTAAATAAAGAAAAGGCTTTAAAGCAAGGATTTTTGTGGCAAGACGAAGAAACCAGAAATTATAAGATTGATATAGAAAATAAAGATATACCGGATAACATAAAAGATGTTGAAGAAAATATAATAAATAAGGCAATCGCCTGTGAACACAACGGCAAGTGCACCGATCAATGCACGGAAGCATTTAAAATTGTTTCGGAAGAATTTAAATTTTACAAAAGAATGAATTTACCTCTGCCGAGGTTGTGTCCAAATTGCCGTCACTATCAAAGATTAAAATTAAGAAATCCATTAAAACTCTGGCACCGAACTTGTATGTGCGACCCGACTTCGCAAAGCTTCGACGGGCAAAGCAAAACAAGCCATTTTCACGGCGCGGAAAAATGCGGAGTGGAATTTGAAACCAGCTACGCGCCGGAGCGGCCGGAAATAGTATACTGCGAGAAATGTTATCAACAGGAGATGTATTAACCCCATAGGCAAGACCTATGGGGTAGATTATCAAATACACTTCGG
>JBAPNK010000102.1:0-3829 GCA_049279095.1 Minisyncoccia bacterium | reverse complement strand
AATAAGGGTAGAGTCAGGCACAGATGCAACCCCTCCTGTCCCCTTGTCAGGGGAGGGAGAACTCGGGAGTTGTGTTTTGTTGAGAGCATTAATTGTTTGTAAACCCAGAATACCATCCGGAGTTAATCCATTTTTACTTTGAAAAGTTATGATTGCAAGTTTAGTTTGTGGACCGTAAATTCCATCAGCCGTAATGCCTAGTTTGGCTTGAGCTTGTTTGATTGAAGATATTGAGGCGGCGAGAGTGGTATTTGAGAAAAGCAAAAATCCTACCACAAAAATAGATAGGAAAAAAATCTTTGACAGATTTAGATGCGTATTTTTAGAAAGAGCATTTAACTCTCTCTCTCTCTCTCTCTCGATTCGTGCTCATAAATTTTATTCATAAATTATGATTAGAATTATTTACCTAACCTTGTTATTGTATCATATATATGTACATATTAACACAAAGTTTTGCACATAACGCCACTTCTATGTTAGAATTGTAATATGAATATATTACCTGTAAAAACCTATAAAAAGGCTACTCAGGCGCTCAATTTTTTTGCAGTAAAGAAAGATGGACGGATAAACAAAATGAAAGCAATCAAGCTGATTTTTCTTGCTGACAAATTACATTTAAGAAAGTATGGCAGACCAATTGTTGGCGATTCATATCTAGCTATGAAATTTGGTCCGGTCGGTTCGCAAACAAAAAATGTTGCTGAGCTTTCAGACAGGTTGCCAAAAGAAATAGCCACTTATGCTCGCAAATATATAAAGCCTGCCTCTGACAAAAATACATTTATCTCTATGAATTCTGTAGACTCGGATCTTTTTTCAAAAACAGACATGGAATGTTTAAACTCGGTTTATAAAGAATTTTCAGACAAAGATCAATTTGAATTAGCGGAAATAACCCACAAATATCCTGAATGGTCTAAACACAAAAAAGTTCTTGATTCTGGTAAAAAGAAAAGCGTGGAAATGAATTATAATGATTTCTTTTTAGATGCGAACAATGAGGAAATTTTCTCGCAAGATAAAAAAGTTTTGATTTTATCAAAAGAATTATTTGAAGAAGAAAAAGAGATTTCCAGTTTCTTTTCTAAATAAAATTAACTCACAATGGAGATTCCCGCTAATATAAAAATTCCGTTGTGCATTGAACAAGGTTGTGTTTTTAATTTTTTTATAGATTTCAATGATTCAAAAAGAGAGTCAAAGAATAGATATTTTGTGGTTCTGAATTTGTGTCCAAAAACAGACTCGGTTTTAATAATGGTTACTTCTACCAAACAGATTGAAAAGAAATATGAGTTTATTAAAAAAGCGGGCATTAGCGAAGATACTTTAGTTGAAATCACGCCAAAAGAATATCACGTTTTTACCCAAGAAAGTATTTTTAATTGTAACGATGTTTTTGAAATAAAAATTGAGGATTTAATAAAAAGAGTAGAAGAAAATGGATCAATGAATTATCCTAAAATGACAATAGGGTTGATTTCAAAATTAATCAAGGGTGTAAAAGAAAGTCCTAGGGTTACCGAGGATATTAAAAAACTTTTATAATTTCTATATGCCAGACGAAACAACCACAAATCAAGAAACAAACGAAAATACCCCTATATCCCCAAATAGTGATGTAAATATGGGTTCTAGCCCCTCCAATATGCCCCCAGAAGCCCAAGAATCCCCTATAAATGCAGATGTACCCGTTTCCCTCAATAATACTAATCCCGAAAATAACCCTGTTTTGACCGAAAAACCGGAAGAGTCAAAACCCGCCGAAAGCGGCAGCGTTGAGGTAGAAAACCCAAAAATTGAACCAATTTCTGAACCAGCGCAAACTTCTGAAACCGAAACGGCTCAAATGGCAGGAAATGAGCCGTTGAAGGTGGAGGCAATGCCTCCACCGGTAATTCCAACTTCCCGAAATCGAGTTTTAGAACTTCTTGATAAAGCTAAACTTGCAATACAGTTTCGAAAAAGAAAAAAGCTAGATAAGATTATGGTTATGTTTTTGAAACAATCTAAAATCACGAATGATGATGTAGAAAAGTTTCTGCATGTCTCAGATGCCACCGCCGAAAGATATTTAAATATTTTGGAAAAGGAAAATAAAATAAAACAAGTTGGGAAAACAGGACATGCAGTGAGTTACACCAGAATTTAAAAGTATAAAGATTTAAAAATTTCGGGGAGTCGCCGTTTCTTTTTTCTCCACGGCGATTTTGCGCGCGAACGGGCGGGCGGGTCAAGCGCATCCCGAACCAAAGCAAAGCTTGGTACGGGACGGGTTTGCATTTTGCGCCTTCGGGCATTCCGCTAGGGTGGCCACGGCTAAAGGACGAGCGCCTCAGTACTGTTGCAACTCAGAGTTTAGTAGCGAAAGCGACACCACAAACGCAGATATGAAAACGAGAAGAGGGGTTGGCGTAACCGCTGGGGAGAGGATTCCTTCCTCTCCCCAACAAGAAGCGAGCATTTTACTTTCTTGAACGGCTCAATTCCTGCTCATTTGAGCCGTTCCTTATATTAAAATGCTCGCTACCTAGAATAGGCGCTCGTAGCCCTAGCGGAATGCCCGAGGCGGATGCCGAGGGTGTATTTTCTTTAGTCTGGACAACATATGATATGATGAACGGAGGCACCGATTGAATTTGTATTTTGTTTTCGCCGTTTCTTCTTTGAAGAAACCTGAACTCATCCCATCGCCCATTCCGAAAAAAGAAAACCCGCGCGAAATTAAATATGCATGGAGTTTGCGATGGGATGAGGGCAGAGCGCGCCTTTGGCACGCTAGCGGAGTTCATTGAGTTACCACATTATCGGAGCGTAGTAATTTGTTTAAAGTTTTGAGGCACGCGGAGCGTGCGCATTAGTTCGTTTGGTTTTCAAAATAAGTTCGTGCAAAGGATAGCAATATTCCACTGCTTCGCTAAAGCTTCGCAGTGCTCGCACTTTTTAGTTTCAAACGACAAAGTGCACAGCACAAGAAGACTTAGCGCAAAAACCCTCTTTACCAAAAGAGGGTTTTTGATTTTTGGCACAAAAATAAGCAGTGGTCCTGCATAGCCTCGGCGACGCAGGGCTGATATAATCTATGTATGTATTATGTTTATATACTAAAAAGTAAAAAAGATAATTCATATTATAAAGGATTCACAGAAGATTTAAAAAAGAGAATATATGACCATAATCACGGTTCAAATAAATATTCTTCAACAAAAAACCCTTTTGAATTAATTTGGTATTGTGCATTTTTAGAAAAACAAAAAGCACTTGATTTTGAGAAATATATAAAACAGGGTTCTGGTTTTGCCTTTGCCAATAAAAGATTAATTTAATACCATTTTATGTTACAATAAAAAAATGGAAAGCGTAAATGTAAAAGAAAAAAGACCCAAAGCAGTCGTTGATCTACTGCGGGAAGAATTTAATTTTGGTGATAAACATGACCAAAGCGATAAAGCAGTTGTTCAGGATTTTCTTGAATATGTAAAAGATAGAGGCAACGAAAAATTATTGCTAAATGAACCAAGTTGGGCGGATTTGATGGCGGATGAACTTGAAAAAGCCGGTTTTGCGGAACCGGGAATGCTTTCTCACGAAACATGGTCTAGAGAACATGAACAAATGCTTAATGCGGTTTTGGAATCTCTTGGAAAAAAATGAAAACACATCCGATCGCAAAGCTTTTTGCCTTATAGGATAACTTTATTGCAAAACATTGATATTTATGTATAATAAATACGTATTATAAATATGATAAAAATCATGCTCAGCATGATTTTGCTAAATCACATGAAATCAATAACTTTTACAAATAATATGTCTTCTGATC
>JBAPNK010000101.1:0-2151 GCA_049279095.1 Minisyncoccia bacterium | reverse complement strand
ATATAAGACGATGCGCGGGTATCATGTGCGTCGTAAGGGTGGCTGGGATACTCACGGTTTGCCGGTTGAATTACAGATAGAAAAGAAGCTTGGTTTTAAATCAAAAAATGATATTGAAAATTACGGTATTGCAGCTTTTAATAAATTATGTAGAGAAAGTGTTTGGGAATATATAGGATTGTGGAAAAACTTTACTAAAAGAGTGGGGTATTGGGCAGACCAAGACAATGCTTATGTCACATATCATAACGATTACATCGAGTCCGTCTGGAATGTTTTGAAAAAAGTTGATGAGCAAAAACTTTTATATAAAGATTACAAAGTGGTGCCTTGGTGTCCTAGGTGCGGCACGGCTCTCTCTTCGCACGAGCTTGCGCAGGGCTATGAAGATGTGAAAGATTTGTCGGTGACGGCAAAATTCAAACTTAAAGCTGGGCAAAGTTTTGGCAAAGATAGAATTACTAAAGATTCTGCTTTTATATTGGCTTGGACGACGACTCCGTGGACTTTGCCGGGAAATGTGGCGCTGGCAGTCGGAGAAAAAATAAAATATACAGCACTAAGGGTAGTGGGAGTTCCGGAATTATACATACTTGCTACCGACAGAGTAAAAGATGTTTTCAAGGATCAAGAAATTGAGATTGTTCATGATGACATAAAAGGCAAAGATTTGATTGGTCTGGAATACGAAATGCTTTATCCGTATCTTGCCGATACGATTTCTGAAAGTGAAAAAATAAAACTAAGCAAAGCCTTCAAAATTTACGGAGCGAATTTTGTGACGACCGAGGACGGCACCGGCGTGGTGCATACCGCCGTGATGTATGGGCAAGATGATTTTGAACTGGGCACAAAAATCGGTTTGCCGAAACATCACTTGGTCGGACTCGACGGGAAATTTTTGCCGGGCACCGGGCCATTTACGGGCAGATTTGTGAAAGATGAAGAAGTGGCAGTTGATGTCATCAAAGACTTGGCGCATCGCGGATTTTTGTTCAGCAAAGAAAAATACGAGCACTCGTATCCACATTGCTGGCGGTGCCACACGGCGCTGATATATTACGCGCGGGATTCCTGGTATATCCGAATGTCGGACAAAAAAATAAAAGAAAAAATGATAGCCGAGAACCAAAAAATAAATTGGGAGCCGGCGTATATCAAGGACGGACGATTTGGGGAATGGTTGCGCGAGATAAAAGATTGGGCGATTTCTCGCGAACGATATTGGGGGACGCCGTTGCCGGTTTGGATTTGCGAAAAATGCCAAAAAGTTGATATCGTCGGTAGCATCGCGGACCTAAAAAATAAAACCAAAAAATCCGGCAATAGATATTTCGTGATGCGGCACGGGGAGTCAGAAAGCAATGTAAAAAATACAATAAGTTCTCGAGTTGAAGATGTGGATCACTTGACGGAAGAGGGCAGAAAAGAAGTTTTGAATTCTGTTTCAGAAATAAAAAATAAAAAAATAGATTTAATAATTTCTTCCGATTTTATGAGAACCAAAGAAACAGCGGAAATTATAAAAAAAGAATTAAAAATTAAAGATGAGAATTTTATCTTTGACAAGAGAATTAGAGAAATAGACAGAGGAGATTCCGATGGAGAAACTTGGGCTGAATATTTTAATTCCAATAAAACGAAAGATTGGTATTCTTACATTCCCAAAAGCGGAGAATCTTGCAAAGATGTTAAATTAAGAATGACTAGTTTTTTGTATGATATAGAAAATAAATATAAAGATAAAAATATCTTGATTGTTACGCACGAGGGACCGGCTCGAATGCTTATAGCCGGAATAGATGGCTTGAATGACGAACAAACAGCGAAACAATTAGAAAATAAAATTACCAATTTTGAAAATGCGAAAGTCGTTGAACTTTCTTTTATCTCGCTTCCCCACAATGAAAATTACGAACTGGATTTGCATCGGCCGTATATTGACGAGATAAAATTAATTTGCGATTGCGGAAATAATTTGACGCGAACAAAAGAAGTGATGGATGTTTGGTTTGATTCCGGGGCTATGCCGTTCGCGGAAGATCATTATCCTTTCGAAAATAAAAAATGGATTGACGGGCCCGGCTATCCCGCCGACTTTATTTCCGAAGCTATCGATCAGACGCGCGGCTGGTTTTACACTCTGCATGC
>JBAPNK010000100.1:0-10662 GCA_049279095.1 Minisyncoccia bacterium | reverse complement strand
TCGTTGTAGTTCCGGTTGTCAAATCGATTTTCCAAAATTGGTCGTTGAAAGAAACTTCTCCTTTATACCAGGCATCCGGATACGCTCCCGGGACAATCGATTTCGGCACCGCGCAGTAAATGGCATCGCTCGCGCCGCTCCAAACGCATTTTTCCGGCAAAGTTTTCACTCCCAGCAAATCCGAAGTTTTTGTGTTCGTGTTATAAACGAAAAGCGACAACGAATCATCGGCGTAAAGAATCAATTTGCCATCCGGACTGGCTAAGGTAGTCAGTCCGTTTATCCCTCCCAACACTTCATTAAAATTTTTTCCGGAAGCGCTCATTTCATACATATAACCAGGGATGCCGGAAGCGGGTTTGGTGGTCAAGGTAATAATATTGGCGCTGGGCCAGTTCGGCAGCCATTCGGAAAACGGCGAATTAAAAATCTGTGTTTTTTTATTGGTCATTAGATTTAAAATGACGCCTGCTATATTTCCGTTAAAATTATTTCCGCTATTAAATAAATAAAATAGGCTGGAATCATCCGGCGACACGCTCACGCTCGTGATATTTTCCGGCAAAAAAGACCCGGTAACATTATTGACAGTTGTCGTGTCCGCGCCCAAGTATTCTTTGGGCAAGGCGCCCAAGAAAGTTTCAACCGTTTCCTCGCCGGTTGTTTTTAAATATCTCATTACCACCGACAAGCCGGTATTTCCAAAGCGAGCTTCATAAATTTCCGGTATGACCGTCCCGGAAAATTTTCGCTCGTCGACATTGTCCGCGAATGTTTCATAAATATTTCCATCCGCTCGGGCGACATAGCGCAAAGCCGGAGCGAACTCGGTGAGCGGGGGTTGGGGCGTCCCGGTGCCGACCTTGGCTTTTGTAGAAACTGTCCCGGTTGCCGATGTTGGGATAGGCGCCGCAGACGCCGGCAAACTCGGCACTGGGACCGGAACATTTTTTAATCTCTCTTGCTGAAATACTGTGTATCCCGCGATCGGCATACTGGAAATTTTTATTAATTTTGCTGTTACAGATGTGGCAGGCGGAACATAGCCGGAAACATTGACCGGCGGAGTGATAACCGGAGTTGTCGTTTTACCGTTACCAAAAGGATTAAATTGGGAAAGAAAATTCGAGCCGGTAGAATTTGTGTTTCCCGGAATGTTCGTTTTGGATCGGAAATACAAAAAGCCAAAAACCGCGATGATAATAACGACCAGAGCTATTATTAAAAGATTTAAATTTCTTTTGGACATAAAATTATTTTAACATGTTCCACTGCTTGACATTGCATATACATGCCAATGAGCACCAGTAGTACTTGATGTTGCGTTAGCCGGTTCTGCATAATAACAAGCTTTATTGGCCGCATCTACAATAGTAGTTCCTGTTGGAAAAGTGGAAGTGTCTCCAGTTAGATACGCGGTTAAAGCGGGCGTAACTGCTAAATCCACAGTAGGACTGTTGGGTCCATGACTAGTAGTTCCGGTTGTGCCACCATGCAACCAAGATTCTGTTCCAGCGGTAAGCGTGATCGCACAAGGAGTTCCGTCGCTGTTTTTACAACCGTTTGCAATTGAATCCACGAGAGTCGGGTTAAGTCCGTCTGTGGATGTGCAGCCTTGTTGTCCAACCGTTACGCATTGCGCATTTATGCCACATCCGGTTTGTGTGCCACATACGGTAACATTAGGCGGCAATTGTGCTGGCGCTCCGGCAATTTGTAAAAAACCTGCGCCGTTAGCATATTGTGTTCCATTAATTTTATACATGGTTACGCCATTTACCACTGTCCCAGTTTGCGGAATATCCGGCTGTGTTTCCACATTCACTTGTACACTGGACAGACTGCTCAAGTCGCTTTTCAAAATATTTGGATTAATTTGATTCAGCAAAGTCCAGGCGCCGAGTGCCAGAAGCAGGCCAAAGATTGCGTGCAGGATTCTTTCCTTGCCCTCTTCTTTGCTGGCGATCAGTTCACTGCCCATATATTCCATTCCGCCGATGACAATCATTATCACCGCCAAGATCGCGCAGATGCCGATGAAGATTTTGATCATCGCGTTTAGATATATACCGAGATTATTATTTTGCGTGCCGGTGACGCTAGTTGGATCAAAAGTAGTTCCTATGCCGGGCAAGGGAGCCAAAAAATTATAAATCTGGCTTGTGGATGTAGACGGCGATACACAAGAAGTAAAATCAGAAGAAGGGACTAATGGTGATTGGCAAACAATTGCGGCCAAACTGAAGTGAACGGGAAAAAATAAACCAAATAAGAAAAAGTTTAAGCAGGCCAGAATTATTATTTTTTTAAATATATTTTTTTTCATATTAAAAATTCACATTAATTGTTTTGCTGGCGGTTTCGAAAATTTCGTCGGTGTTGTTGATGGTCAAGCTTATCGCCGAAGCGCCGGAAACTCCCGGTTGCGTTTGCACCGGCATCAGGTTGGGAGTAAAACTCGGCGGATTGACCGGATTGCCGTTGATGGTCCAATTCCATGTGAGAAAAGGAATTCGGATGTCTTTCGGCGAAATAAAATATGGCGCCGCTTCGATGGTTTCCGACCCTTCTATTTTTTGTCCGTCCGAAAGGGCGTTTTCCCATAAAGTTCCCAGATTGGCGTCATCTTTGTAAAAAACAATTTCGGGCTGGTAAGCGGCAATGTTGACATTCGCGTCCGCGGAAT
The DNA here is from genome assembly GCA_049279095.1 of Minisyncoccia bacterium. Taxonomy (GTDB): domain Bacteria; phylum Patescibacteriota; class Minisyncoccia; order Phycocordibacterales; family UBA9973; genus UBA9973. Next base: position 7,976 of record JBAPNK010000100.1, on the reverse strand, counting down.
ATTTTTGATCCAGAGTGGACGCGGTAACGCTGATATTGTTCAAACTGTCCAGATAGTCGCTGTTATAAATAAAAGAATTTTTGCCGTAGCCGGAAGCGTCTTGCTGATTGTCGTAATCTTTTTGCCAAGTGTAAAGCATGCTGTTCGGGTCAACCATTCCGGCGGAAGTTTGGATCTGGGGCAAGGCGACCACTTTTATTTCGCTTTGCGGCGTGGGCAAAGCCTTGCCTTCATAAAAAGGCGGAGTGTAAGAATCATCCGCCTGCCAAAGCAAGACCATAATGGCCGGTCTGATTGTAATTGTTTTTTCAAAGTTGCCGTCGGAAGTAGCGACGATGGCGGTGACATCTGTTTCCGCGCCGGCCGATGGAGCGGTGACGGAAAAAGATTTGTCTCCGACGCCGGAAGAAGAATTTTTACTGTTCACCGACCAGGAAATTAAAACGCTGTCCAAATTGTATAAATAACTGCTCAAAGTAATTGTGACATTTTCTCCGGGCGCCGGATTGGCCGGAACCATATCCGCAGAAATATCGCCCGCCGCCGCGCGGGCCGAAGACGGAGAAGTTGCTCCAAATATTATAAATACCGCAATCAAATATGATATTAAAAATTTGAATTTCATAAACAATTTTATTATATCATTTTTTTCTATTTTCCCGCCACCTCTTCGGCTTCTTGTTCCTGCTTGGCTTTGCGGTTCATTAATATTTGCGACGGATCGGAGGTGATGATTTGGTCTTCGGTGTAGGAAGCGATGATTTTGATGGCGACATGTTTGGTGCCGGCAAAAAATATGCCTTCGCCGATATTGGATTCCAACAGCAGATATTTTTCCTCGTCGGTCAGATTGAAAGTTTTCTGCAAAAGGTCGATGGTGGTCGGCGATTGTTTCAAGAGTAGCTGGATGGAAGAGTTGGTGATGATCGGCACGCCGTAAGGAGATTTCATAAAGTCGGCGGCGTCTTGGGTGATGGTGGAAAGCCCCAGATAATATTTGCGGCCACGCTTGGCGATGGAATACAAAAATGATGCGGTGTCTTCGGATTTCATCATCCACCAGGCTTCGTCCACCACCAGTAATCGTTTTTTTAAATTTTTTCGAACGGCCGTCCAAATAAAATGCATAATGATGTACATCGCGACCGGCTTCAATTCGTCTTCCATATCTCGGACGGAAAAGACCACGAATTTTTTATTGATGTCCACATTGGACGGCCGGTTCAAAAAAGTCGCCCAAGAGCCGTGGGTGTATTTCACCAACCGCTGCACCACCGAGTCGCTGCCGTCCATGCCAGCGAGCACCATTTCAAAGTCCGATAGCAAAGGCGGCTCGATATTGGAAAAATCCGATTCCGGCGTGATGTCTTTCATCGCGTAGGTTTCGGAAATGGCGCGATCCACCATCGAATCTTCTTCCGGCGTGAGTCCGCCCAGCATCAGCCGGAAAAGTCCGACCAAGTTGATGATGTTGGAGCGGAGAACATCTTCGGCGGTTTCGTCTTCTCTCGGGATCGGCAGATCGAACGGGTTGATGTGGTGCTCGCTCGAGAGAGAAATATTGAAATATCGCCCGCCGACCGCTTCCGCCAAAAATTCGTATTCCCGCTCCGGATCGATCACCAAAACATCCGTATCGAACATCAAAGAACGCAAAATTTCCAACTTGGTGGCGTAAGATTTTCCGGAACCGGATTTGGCGAAAGTCACCGAGTTGTAATTTTCCAAAGAAAAACGGTCGAAAATAACCAAAGACGAATTTTGCCGGTTGATGCCGTAAAGAATTCCCTGATCGGAAGTCAGATCGGAAGAAATGAACGGAAAAACACTGGATAACGGCTCGGAATTCAATTTTTGGTGGATATTCAAAAGATCGGTGTCGATCGGAATCACGCTTTTGAAGCCCTCCTCCTGCTGGAAAAGCGCCGGCTTGATGTAAATCAATTTTGATTCCAGAATTGATTTTATTTCATTTTCGATTTTGAAAAGCTCCAATTCGTTGTCGGCGTAAATGGTGATGTAAATGCCCACATCGAACATTTTTTCCTGCGCTTGGATCAAGTTGTCGCGCAAGCCCTCCAAATCCTGATAAGCGGTGTCGAGCATCGGGTCGCGCACCATTCCTTTCCCCTCGCGCACCGAAATCTGGCTTTGCACCTCGGCGACTTTTTTTTGGAATTGGCGCAGCATCAGCGAAGTATCGATCGGGTGGATGAAAATGGAAATATCGAAAACTTTGTCCAGGTTAATGATCGGCGAAAACCAATTGTCGGTCAAAAATCGCGGATAGGAAATTATGAAAAAAGTCCGCGCGATTTTCTCGCCCAAATTTATGGACTTCGGTTCGATTTTCAGGGCGGAAGGCGCGATGACATCTTCCAGTTCCAGATTCGCGGATTCGTAAATGTCTTCCGGCAAGACTGCCAGGGTGGAAGCCGGCATTTCTTTTTCGCCCGCCGTTTTATTTTTCCCGAATAATTTTTGCAAAAATTCTTTCATATTTATTCCAATTTAATTTTCCCCTCAATTTCACCCGGATTGAAAACTTTGTAAAAAACCTCCACTACTTCTTCGGTGCCGAGTTGCGCCGAATTTATCCCGCAGCGCCCCAAGCCCTGCTCGATCACCGCGACTCTTTCTTCCAGCTGGGACCTTTTTTCTTCAAAGTCCACCTGTTTGGCCGCCCGGATTTGTTCTTTGTTTTTTCCGCCGAACAATTTTCCGAAGATTCCCGAACTTTGCTGAAAAGCGGTGTGCGTATAAGGCACGACCACGAAAAAACTTTTAGTCATAATCGCCACCGTCTCGGTGAAATTTCTGACAAACTCGATATATTCTTTGGTCTGCAATTTGATTAATGGCTCAGTTTGCACCTTGACTCGGTTTTCTAAAAGCAAAAGATACGGCCGGATGTCCAACTTTCTGGACTGGATTGATATTTGCACCGCGAAATCGAGCGTGTTCAAAAAATTTTGGAATTGCAGAATGGTGGCTTTCTGCTCGTCTTCCGATTTCAAGGAAAGGTTGATGGAATTGGCGAGCACGATCGCGCGCAGTTCGCCGTCTTTCAGCACAATGATGCCGTCGCGCACCTCTTTGATCGGTATGAATTCTTGTGTTGCTTTTGCTTTTAGGGCCATATTGTTTAATTATTTATAATCTATTATTTTCAAACCCGATCGCTCATCCGCATTGCGCTTGTTGATATCGAGCACATCCAAACTCCAAGCCAAGTCCCGCAATCTGTTTCCGTCCAACTTCATTCCCGCGATCATTTCATTTTTGTTTATGGAAGCGGCCGCGTTTATTTTTTGGAATTTTTTCGCCTGTTTTTTCCAAATGTAAAGTTTATTCTGCATCAAATATTTAAAACCCGATTCGAGCATATTGATAAAGGGCTTGTTGTTGGGACGGTAAAAAATCAGCGCTCCGGAAAATCCGGCGATAATTAAAATCGGAATCACGGCCAGGAGCAAACCCAGCAATTTGTAAAACACATAGCATAACCCGGCTCCGCCCGCCAAATAAGCGAATTCTCGGAAAGTGAACGGGCCGAAAATTTTGTCTTCGATGTCTAAAAATTGTGGAACTTTAAATTGCATAATATTATTCTGGTATTTCTCTATACGGATCTATTTTTGGTATTTTTGTGATATTTTCCAAAGTGTGTTCGGTTTTAACCGTTTCAACTTTAACCGGACCGGACATTTTTTGCGCCAAAGCCGAAGGCACCCTCACCCCTAACCCCTCTCCCGAAGGGAGAGGGGGAACCGGAGAACCAATTTCCAATTTTTCCTGCGCCGGCAAAAGCTGCGCTTTGGGTGCTGCGGGCAGGTCCGGTATCGGCAAAACTTCTTTTTTTTCGTTTCCGTTGCCATTCCCGCCTGCATCAGCTATGCTGAAAGCATTGCGGGCAGGAATAATTTCAATTCCGGCTTTATTCAAAACTTCCATATTGGCTATTTTTTCTTTTGCGGTGTCGGGTTGATTATTCCCCTCTTGAGGGGTGGACTTTGTACTCAAAGGACGGGGTGGATGCATTTCAGAATTCTCCACCTCCCCCTTCGGGTACTCCTCAAGAGGAGAATTTTTCCTAAATATTTTTTCCCTCTCCGAATTTTTAATCATCTCTTCTTTTATTTTCGCGAAAACCAATTCATTCATTTCCGCGACCAATTCATTAGCCGCCGCCTTCCCAATCCGCATTCGGTTTTCTAATTCTTTCGGATAATCGGAGGGCGTGACCAGTCCGCATAATAACAACTCCGTTTCCAATTCCAAATCGCCCAATTGTTCGAAACTGTACCCTTTGGTTTCCCGCATTTTCAAAATTTCCGCTTGCCATGGCACGGCGGCAATCGCCCGCAAGGTTTCTTCCGGCAATTGCTTTTTGGCGTTGTCTATTTTTATTTGCAATAAATCTATGTCGTTGTCCATATTTTTTTATTAAATGGTAAATTTGCTTTTAATGTCGGTAATTCGTTTGGGACTGTTCCCCTCTCCTCCTTTTGAAGGAGGAGTGCCAAAGGCGAGGTGGTTATTATTTGAATCACCACCCCCTGCCCCCTCCTCCGAAAGGAGGGGAGGATTCACAAACGCCGCGTAGTTTCCGCCGGATAAAATAAAATCCAAATTCTGCTCCGGTTTGGCGTTTTTGTCTTTGCCGTTTTTTTTGATATTTTCCACAAAGACATTATTGATCGGCAAAAATATTTTCTCGTAAGCTTCCGCCGCCATTTTCTCCGCGTCGTCTTTCGTTGTGCCGACTTGGTTTTCGATATTGATGGCGTATAAATCCGGTTCTTCAATGCCGAACAAGACCAGCATTGTTTCCACCTGAAAATCATTTATTTCTTTTTCGTCAAGCAGATATTTTTTGCCGATTGTTTCTGCCGCGCCCGCCCAGTCGAAAGCTTCAATAGCTATCCGCGTTTCCTTAGGCAATTTCACAATTTCTTCTTGAATTATATTTTTTAATTTTTCGGTCATATTAGTGTTAATTTTACCATTAACTTTCTCAAATGTCTAAAAAAAATCGGTAAAATTCTCCCTTGATACAACATAAGCAGTGCTATTTGGATAAGCTTTTTTATACTCAGTAAAAATTACATTTTGCATAGACCATTTGCATTCAAAAGCAAGAAGTTCGTTCTCATTTTCAATAATAATATCTACTTCATGTCCTTTTATGCTTCTCCAAAAATATATCCCCGTAAAGTAATTATTTTTAAAAAGATATTTTTTATATAATTCCATAAATACAAAATTTTCCCACATACCGCCAATTTCTTTATTATCCCTATTGGACAATATTTGGAAACGATCAATAACTGCGTTGCGTAACCCCATATCATAAAAGTAATACTTCATTTTTTTTCTGATTTCGTTTCTAGGGTTTTTCGAAAAAGCAGATACCCGTTTTATTACAAAAGACTTTTCCAGAAGATCTAAATAGCGCGCAACTTTCTTTGGGTCGTTTTCTCCGACATCTTTTGCCAATTTATTTATTGATACCTCGCTGCCAATCTGAAAAGCGATTGCTTTAGTTATTTTGAGTAATAATTCTGGCGACCGAAGACGATCAAACGACAGGATATCTTTAAACAAATACGAGCTAACAAGTTCTCTCAAAACTTTTTCCTTTTCTAGGCGATCATCAGTCAAAAGAACCTCCGGATATGAACCAAAAAGCAATGTATTTTCCAATGCTTGCTTTTTTTCGTATGCATTTTTATAAAGTTCATCTTGCGCCAGCGGTAATAAATTAATTTGATACTGCCTGCCCGTTAATGGCTCCCCCACATGTTGAGAGAGCGTGAAAGAGGAAGATCCCGTAAGAATAATTATTTTCTCTGGGAATTCGTCTATCATAATTTTTGCCGCTATGCCAATGTTTGGTATATGTTGCGCTTCGTCGATAACTATTACATCATAAGGTCTGACATAATCCAAGATTGGCGCGCGTTCTTGTTTTCCCAGAAGTTGTTGCAATGAAATATCATCACCAATATCGTATTTTACTTTTTTATCTTTAGAAATAGAAGCTAGATATTCTTTCACCATTGTTGTTTTTCCTATACGCCTTGGTCCATATATCATAAGGATACGTCTAGGCGCCAGCTCATTTTCTATTTTTTGCTTTCTTTGAAAATTCATATTTTTATGGTATCAAATGCCACAAAAAAGTCAATTTATAGGGTGTGTAAAACTGTATATTTTTAATTTTTCGGTCATGTAATTTTATTAGTGTGCTGCTGGTATTTTTTGTTCTGCTTGTACTCCTGCGCGGATTTTATCTGCGGTTTCTTCTTGCGCAGTTCCTCCGAGAGCCCATCTTCCGCCAGCATTTATGAATGATAAGTTTTGCAAAAAGTTATTTTCAACAACATTAGCGTAGCTTATTCTTCTTTGATTGCTTGCCCCAATAGCTGCATTCTGAGCCACTTTCAAAGCAACTTCAGCTCTGTGAATATCCCCACCTGCCGTTCTAATGTCAGCCTCTCTTGTAAGCACGTTATTTCTGGCATCATCTCTAGCCGTAACTGCTGCAGCTTGGGTTGTTTCAGCAGTAGTAACGGCTAACCTTTGGGCAGCAGTTGCTGCAGGACCCGCGGCAGTAAGAGTCGCACGTGCATCCTTCAGTTCTCTTTCTGCGTCAGCAAATGCTCTCTCTGTTCTAGTGACTTCACGTCCTAGTGCCCCTAAGCCCATAGCCGCAGCTGTGCCTGCTGCAGCAGTGCGGTCTCCTTCATTAAGGTCTACCAATCTTGCTTGTGTTATCGGGTCTGCTTTTGCTGCTGCAAGATTATTTTCTGCAGCTCTGACTGCTCGTTTTTCAGCTGAACTTTCTCCAAGCTCGAGTTCTTTTGCTCTAGCTACTCTGGATTCCGATCTCTTCTTCTTGTCTGCCTCAAATCCACCAGCCTCCTTAAATAATTTGGATGAATGTCCTAAATTTAATCCTGATATTCCGCCCGCCGCAGCTAGTACACCACCGACAGCTCCTTGTCTGACATCAAAGCTACTCCTGGCAAGACCCTGAGTTGTTTTTCTAAATAATGCTCCGCCAAACTTTCCCTCTGCTTCCCGTTTTTTCGCCCATTCTGAATTAGCCATTCTGCTACTAACTTGCCCGACTGTTCCTTGTAATCCCTTAGCAGCAACACCCAACCCGACTCCTGCAACAACTCCCATCGCAATCTCTGTGCCCTTGATCAGCATTTCGCCCAGCGCGCCAGAACCTTCTTTGGCAAACTTGGTGGCTTTCATTAAGAGAATCAAAATAAAGAAAGTTGGCAGCACAATACCTAATATGGTTTTTATTGTCGCCGCTGGACCGCTTGCACCAGGAGTAAGAGCAATAAGGGTTCCAAATATGTTTGCGTGAATCAGCATAAAAATAAAATACAAAAAGAACATAAAAATTGCTGCCATAAATGCCACTTTCAGTAAACGCGAAAACCAAGCTTTCCAACCTATGTATTCAGCTGTTTCCAAGATTGGTATAGTTGAAGACATAAAAGCGAAAGGCGAAAAAATAATTAAAACCCAAAGTTCGATTAAGCGACCCAGGAAACTTATGCCCGCAATAAAAAGTGCGTAGCAAGCAAAAAGCATAATTGCGCCAGCCAGTACAGTAATTCCGAATAATACCGAAGCGGGTACCTTCCCTCCATTTTCCGCACTGGGTTGTTCTGTTCCAGTCACATCATATACTTTTGTCGCTTGATTAAAGAAATTTTGGTTTGTTAAGGTTGTAGTAGGATCAAAAGCGGAAACCATTCCGCCGGCTACATCTTTTTCTCCAGACACTGAAGCATATGGCCTAGGCGACGAATTTCCTGTTGCATCTGTAGTAACTACGCTTATTTTATTATAAAAAATCAGAGCAACGATATTTGAAGCATCAATAATCACTTCTGTGAAAAACATTGAGAAATTTATCAAGAGCGCAATAATGATAACCTCCACAATAA
>JBAPNK010000099.1:0-10322 GCA_049279095.1 Minisyncoccia bacterium | reverse complement strand
GTCTGATACACAAGGATTATATTTGCTTGAAGCAACAGTTCCAGGAAAAGAACTAGGTGAAATTATTGAATATCAGTATATGAGAAAGGGAGATCATGGAAATCATAACGAAGCCAGAGAAACAGGTATTTGTGTTACAGATTATAAAGACGGAGTTCCTATACATGCTGATATGATTGCTGAGTATAAATCTGAAACTGGTCAGTGGGAAGAGATAAAATAAATTAATGTATTACCTATATATCCTTAAATGTGCTGATAAAACTTTATACACTGGCATTACCACAGATTTAAAAAGAAGAATGGTCGAACACAACAGTACCAAGCTGGGAGCAAAATACACTTCTTCTCGCAGACCAGTTAAAATAGTTTTTTCTAAGAAATTCAAAAATAGGTCTTCTGCATCTAAGGAGGAGTCACGAATTAAGAAGTTGAAGAAACATAAAAAATTAGAATTAATAAAAAAAATATAATGCCACAAACAAAAAAGGGTAAAAAAATTGAAGATGCGATGGAGAAAGAATATGGAACAGAAAAAGGAAAAAGAATTTATTATGCTTCAATCGTCAAAGGAAAAATTAAAGGAGTGGAAGGCAAAGGCGGAAAAGGAACGCTCACCAAAGCCAAGAAAACTTATAAAAAAGAACATTCGCATGAATAAAACAGTTTTCCATCTTTTTATTTTAATCGGCGCCGTATTTAGTGTTTTAGCTTCCTTTATAGCTTATCTGGTTACCTACAAGGAAGAGCAACATCACTATCAAACAGGAAAGGAACCAATAAAAAGGGCTTTCCAAATGGCCATTTTTACTTTTATTTTTTTCTTCGTATTGATGCTGATAATTGGATATTTTATTTAATATTTCTCTACCATAAACACTTCCAGTGATCCCTCTCCACCATCTTGAATTTTGGATTGATTGAAACGGATATTCCGGTCGCCTAAATACTTCATTACGAAGGTTTTTATCACTGGTCCGTTCTGTCCATGCGCGCCCCGGCCGGTAATGATGCGAAGATGTTTTGGTTGTTTTTTGGAGATCAGCGAATCAAGCAGAATTTTCGCTTCGGATACGGTGTATCCGTGCAAGTCAACAACATCATCAGGAGTTTTTATATATTTATTCATTTTTTAATTGTATGGTAATACTGAAAATTTTACAAATTTATGCATTGTTTTCTTTTTATTAAATACTATAAATATTTTGAAAAGTGAACACAAAATGGTATACTCAAAATATCCTTTAAAATGCACCAGATTTAATTATCTGCCCGTATATTTAGTATAAACAATAATAAAGTAAAAGATAAAACATCCCATCAGGGATGTTTTAAATTGAAATAAATAATGCTTATCTATGAGAACTAAACTTAAAAATACATTTTCATCGCTTAAAATCAGAAATTATAAATTATATTTTATCGGTCAGGCAATTTCTTTATCCGGTACCTGGATTCAGACAATCGCGCAAGATTGGCTGGTTTTACAAATTACACATTCCGGAACCCAGCTTGGAATCGTGTCCGCCTTTCAGTTTTTACCGATTCTTATTCTCGGTCCCTGGGGTGGAGTGATTGCCGATAGATTTTCCAAAAGAAAAATCCTTTTCTTCACCCAAACTATTTTTGGCATTCTGGCTTTAATACTCGGCACCTTAGTTTTGACTCACAGTATTCAAATTTACATGATTTATATATTGGCATTGGCTCTCGGTTTAGTTAATGTCATCAACAGTCCGACACTACAGACATTTGTTCCAGAGATGGTAGGCAAGGAAAATTTGCAAAATGCGGTTTCTTTAAATACGACAGAAGTGAATCTGGCTCGCGCTGTCGGGCCAGCATTAGCTGGAATTTTAATTTTATTTGTTGGCATTGGTTGGTGCTTTATCATCAATGCAATCTCTTATATCGCTGTTATTGTCGCTTTTTATATGATGAGAGAAAAAGAATTACAGCCAGCCACGCGTGTTCAAAAGAAAAGTGGACAATTGATGGAAGGCTTGCGTTATGTGCGCTCTAACCCTCTTCTTCTTAATACGCTTATTATGATGGCAATTATTGGAACGCTTTCGTATGAATTTTCAATCATTTTGCCTCTGATCGCTCAGTATACTTTTCATGGTAATGCCGGAAGTTATGCATCTCTAGTGGCTGCCACCGGTATCGGCGCGGTAGTTGGTGGTTTATTCGCCGCTGGCAGAAAAAAAGTGTCTCCCAATATGCTCGTCATGTCGGCTATGGGTTTCGGTATATCTTTGACTATTGCTGCATTAATGCCAAGCATTTTTCTGATGATTTTGGTTATGTTTGTCGCCGGTATTTTTTCGATTAATTTTATTTCCTTGGGAAATATAACCTTGCAAACGGAAAGCAAACCGGAAATGCGCGGCAGGGTTATGGCGCTTTGGGCTGTAGCTTTTCTCGGGTCTACTCCGATTGGTGGGCCTATTATTGGCTGGATAGGGCAAAATATTGGCCCACGCTATGGGTTAGCGGTCGGCGGTGTAGCTGCAATTATCGCTGCCGTGATTGGTAAGATTAAAATTGCGCGCAAAAATGAAACATATCTTGTCTCAAGTGAAGAAAAAATATTAGAAGAGCAAACAGACAAACAGATGAGTTTGAAATAGATTTCTAGAAATAAATTTGCACATTATCATATTTATGATATATATATAAATAGGTCGAAGAATTATTAATTTAATTTATAAAAAATATAATGATTAAGAAAATTTTAGCGGTTTCGGGTATGTTGTTGGCATTAACATTGGTAACAAATCCAGTATTTGCTCAAACAACTACTACTACTCCTGTTGCACCAGCAACAACCGCCGCTTCCACGACAGCAACTAAAATTGCTTGCGTTGGAACAGCTGTAGCTACTCGTGAAGCAGCTATTGATGCCGCAGTTACTACTCACGATCAAGCTGTAGAAGCTGCATACACTGCTCGTGCTTCAGCATTAGCAGCAGCCTATGCTGGCACTACTACTGCAAGTGTAAAGGCGGGAATCAAGACTGCTTGGTCCACTTTTAATGCTTCAGTAAAAGCTGCAAAAAAGACATGGACTACAAGTCGCAATGCCGCTTGGTCTACATTCAGAACAGCCTCAAAAGCATGTAAGGCATCGTCTAGTGTCTTAGATTCTTCAAATTCTGGTTCAGAGATCAGTGGATAGTAAAAAAATTTGTTTTCAAAGAAAAAACCACCACTATTAAGTGATGGTTTTTTCTATTGTTTTCAATTAAGCATTTATCCAAACTTCTCCTATTTTTCTTGCACCATCTTCATCTTTTCACTCGTATTACATAGTAAAGGTCGGCTGAAATTTAATATTAATTTTTTAAAATACTATTATGCACGACGAAAATTACGAAGAAGAAGGAGAACCTATGCACTGCTGCATGGGTGGACCAATGAAAAAAGAATTTAAACTGGCCATGCTGGAAAAGAAAGAAAAAATCCTGCAAGCCAAGCTGGAATTCATTGGAAAAATGAAAATGCTGATCAAAAAAATGCCGGAGGGGAAGAAATAGAAAAAACTTTCTTAATTAAAAAACACCTCAAAAGGGTGTTTTTTAATTATTCTTTTCATAAATTTTTAAGTATTTACTCCACGGTTTCTTCCGGTGTTTTGTGGGTATTATCAATAGTTATTCCAAACGATGGATTATGGATACCAGTGCTGTAATGATATTTAATTCTTTCAACTTCCCATTTGGTTAATTTTCTTGAGCCCTTGTCTTTTAGGATTTCTTCCAGTTTTGGAGACAGTGTAAAGAAATATATTTTTTGATTTATATCTAACAATCTCTCATTTATTAAATCGTAATCTTTTTTAGATAATGGATAAGAAACAATAACGGACATGTTGTTTTTTACCAAATCTTTGATCAGATTAATGCCTATATCTAAGGTAATGGGTATTGCTTCTTCTAACGGCATCCAACCAAACATATTTCGGATATCGTCAAATTCAACCAGCGCAACTTTTGAAAGACGATCGGCAAGCAATTTACTGACCGTGGTTTTTCCTGAGTTTATTGAGCCGTTAATAAAAATTATCATTTAAAAATTTTAGTACTTTATTTTAATTTCTTTTTGTTCAATTTAGTAATGCCGGTGGAAATCAATTCTTTTAAGAAAAGATCGAGGTCAGCGGTGGCTACGCAGGAAACCATATCTGCTCCTCCGTAATATAAAAACAAGGTTCCGTCTTTCACTACCGCTCCACAGGAATAAATCACGCCGGACTTATATCCTTCATTCTCATAAAAAGCATCCGGTTCCAAAATAGGTTTTTTAGAACGATAAAGTATTTTGGTCGGATCTTTTTTGTCTAAAATCATCGCCCAAATTTTATAGCGATTTGGCTCATCCGATTCTATGGCGTGATAAAAAATCAGCCAACCATATTTTGTTTTGACGGGAGCCCCGCCCACTCCGCGTATACCTTTTTCCCGTAATTGCCATTTTGGGTGGTTTTGATGAACGCTATTTATAAATGTCTTACCGTCAAATGAATCCAAGTTGTCAAAATAGTCCACTAGAATCTCTGGAGATAAGCTGTGCAGAATCGCGTATTTTCCGTTAATTTTTTCCGGAAAAATGACCCAATTTTTATGAATCTCTCCGGGTGGTGAAATTAAAACCGGAGTTTTCCAATTCCATTTTTTATTCAAGAAATCTTCTAAACTTATAGAACTAAGTCCAATTCGCACTGAACCCCAGCCGTCAAAAGCGGTATAAAGCATATAAATCCTGTCACCAATTTTGGTAACTCGCGGATCTTCTGCGCCCCCATTCCAGCCACCGCCGGAATTATAAAAAATCGGCTCAGATGTTCTTGGGCAAAGATTGCTATGAATAAAAATCGGTTTGAAATTACGATCAGTCATGTAGTAGCCATCTTTACTTAGGGCGTAACATAAAGTGGACAAATCTCCCGCGCTTATCGCTCTGTAAATAACATGCACTTTGCCGTCGTGCTCAAAAGCGGTGGGATTAAAAGTTGCTTTGGATTCCCAATACTTTCCACTGGCTGGAAAAATCACCGGATTGCCCACAAAACGTTCCAGAGTTTTCGTAGATTTCTTCTCTACTTTTTTCTTTTTTGAGCTTCTTTTAAGGGATAATTTTTTGATTATTTTCTTTTTCATTTTAGAAATATTTAGTAACAACATTATACAATAAATAACACAGAAAAGGAATCTTTGATATTTTTCCAAAATTTATAGAAAAGGGGCTGCATGTTTTTTATGTATTCATAACAGTTTGGTGGTACCTGAGAAACTTCCGAGCCTTACTATGAACTATTGCGCGCTTTGAGTTGTCACTGTAACCGTGTAATCCTGAATTGAGCCATCTTGCGCGGTAACGGTGTAAGTGACAGGATTGGTAAAATCTTGCGCCACACCGGAATTTGGTGAAATGGTTGCATTGTCAGAAACCGTAATGGTTGGCGTTAAATTCGTAACATCCGTGCCACTAGATACATTCAAATTGACCGCATAATTGGTATTATCAACCGTTCCATCTACTTCAGGACTTAATCCTGAAAAAACAAAAGAATTTATTGACTTGCTGGAATTCTGAGTGGCAGCTGGGTTGCTTAGCTGATTAGACGCGCTAGTTGTTACTGTCACCGTATAATTTTGGGTTGATCCGTCTTGCGCCGTGACTGTGTAAGTAACGGGATTGCTAAAGTCTTCAGCCGTGCCGGAGCTCGGTGAGATGGTTGCTCCATCGGAAACGGAAATGGTTGGAACCAATTTTGTCACATCCGTGCCACTGGGAACTAAAAGGTTTACCGCATAATTGACATTGTCAATCGCCCCATCCGCTTCCGGATTTAATTGAGAAAACGAAAATGAATTAATTAATTTATCAGAACTTTGAGTGGTAGCAGTAGCTGGATTGTTCGGCTGACTATTGGTCACACTGCTTGTATTGCTAAGATACCAATATCCCAAACCCAAAACAACCGCGACAATCACCACAACCCAGAAAATTTTTAAACTTTTTGACATATTTTATTATTTTTTTAAAAAATTTATATCACAATTCTATTACTGTGTCTGACTTGTATTAGTCGGTTGTCGGTGCATTCCGGCTGGCATTTGCGGATTAATTGATATTTGAGTTGCGGTAATGCTTCCGTCATTATTTAAGGTTCCATATCCGGTAATTCGAGTTCCTTGTATAAGAGCACTCGCGTCACCGCCAGATATCTGAGTTGCGCCATTAACCGTGATTGTCATTGTTGTAGTTGCAGGCGCTGTGGTTGTGCCGCCTGCTGTTCTGCTGCGCATCCCCCTAGAAGTAAGAGTAATCGTGGTCCCGTTGTTTGAAGCAATAGTGCCAAAGAAGGCTTTTGATCCGGCTGGAATATTTTTCATACCAAAACCGCCCGAAGAGGCTGGTGTGCCCGCAGGATTTGTTGGCGGAGTATTGTTTTGCCCGTTCTCCATGGGCGCCTGATTATTATTGTACATCCCAGATGTTTGATTTGAATTTGAATGATTTTTTAATATAAAATAAACAATTCCTATTATGATAATAATTGCAACAATAATCCAAATTATTTTTTTATTTTTCTGCATGCATATATATACGCACGCACGATAAAATTTGGTGCGTTTATTTTTGATTGTTTATTTGTATTATTATGCACCAAAATTCTTTTTAAGCTCGTATTTATTTATGTTAAACATTTTGAAAATGAAATTAAAATATAAAAAAATATTATCGGTCTTGATTATACCGCTTGCTTTTTTAATAAATCTGCCTGTTTTTGGAAATGTTGCTTTGGCGGATACCACACCAGCGACTAATGTTCTCTCGGGAGTAAACACTTCTCTTAATTGGACAGGTTATGTTGCTACAAGTGGTCAGTACAGCGGTGTTGGCGCGAGCTGGACAATTCCGACAGTTACTGGCACCAACACTGCCGCTGATGCTACCTGGATTGGAATTGGTGGAGTAAATTCGCAAGACCTTATTCAAACGGGAACACAGGCAATAAGTCAAAACGGTTCGGTAAATTATATTGCTTGGTATGAATTGCTTCCCGCCGATATGATCCAAATTCCGCTTGCTGTAAACCCCGGTAATTCAGTAACAGTTTCTCTTGCGGAAAATTCCGGCAATCTCTGGACAATTAATTTTCGTAACAATACCACAAATCAAAATTACACCACCACGGTCAACTATGTTTCTTCAAATTCTTCCGCCGAATGGATAGAAGAGATGCCGACTTTGGCGGGAAGCAATTCATTTATTCCGCTTGATAATTTCGGATCGGTTCAATTTAATAACGGATATGTGACCCAAAATGGAAACACCTTGAACATCTCCCAAAGCGGAGCAGAACCGCTTACGATGACAAACTCAAATAATCAAGCACTGGCAATTCCGAGTTCACTTGACAGCAGCGGTTCGGATTTTTCTGTTTCAAGAACAAGTGTTTTGCCAAATACAACCACAATAATTCCTTCTTCAAAGACCACAAGGAACGGCTGGCACAGAACGGGTGTGGGCATTAGAAACTTTCAAGGGAATTTCAGGAAAAACAGCGGAAAGAATTTTTTCTTTTCTAGATCTCGTTTACAAAATATGAATTTTGGAAGAATGACTTTTCAGATCCAAAATCTACGA
This sequence comes from Minisyncoccia bacterium, assembly GCA_049279095.1. Classification (GTDB taxonomy): domain Bacteria; phylum Patescibacteriota; class Minisyncoccia; order Phycocordibacterales; family UBA9973; genus UBA9973. Next base: position 2,663 of record JBAPNK010000099.1, on the reverse strand, counting down.
AGATAATTTCTACAGAATCTCCAAAATCTCTTTTGTCGTGCGAACCAAGCCAATTCTCGGAAAGATTTTATTGACAGTATGTTCGTGTTCTTCTTTGGACATAGAAGACATAGCATCTTCGGCGAAGATTTGATTGTAGCCGTATTCGTAAGCGAATCGTGCTGTGCTTTCAACGCCCATGCAAGTAGCAATACCGCACAAAACAATCGTCTCTATTTTTCTTCTTCGCAATTGCAGATCCAATTCAGTTCCGTAAAACGCTCCCCATTGTTTTTTAGTAATCACAAAATCGGAATCTTCTTTTTCCAATTCCGGCACCAGCTCGCTCCAATCCGCCGGCATTTGATTGCCACCAGCCCAAGCAGTGTCCGTGATGACACTCAATCTGTCTTTTTGATCCGGAGAAGTGGCAACTCTGACCAAAAAAACCGGCATCTTGTTTTGGCGAAAAGCTTTTAATATTTTAGCTGTGTTTTCAATAACCATCTTTGCGGAATATGGCTGTGTCTCTCGGGAAGTGATTCCTTTTTGCAGATCAATTACCACGATGGCTGTTTTTGTTTTGTCTATGTTTAATGGTTTCATTTTTTTATCTTACTATCTTTTAAAGCGGAAATATCCTTAAGTATTTCCGCACCATGATTTGTGGGATCCACATCAGGATAAACTTTTTCTATCATACCGTTTTGTCCGACGAGGTATGAGATTCGTTTAGTGAAAAGAGCGCCGTCGGCTTCGTACATTTTAATAACTTCTTTTTTAGGGTCAGACAACAGAGTAAAAGGAAGCTGATATTTTTCCACAAATTTTTTGTGGCTCTCCACCGAATCGGAACTGATGCCGAAAACTTTCACACCATTACTTTCAAAATCTTTGTACATGTCGCGAATGACACAGGCCTCTTTGGTACAACCGGGCGTATCGTCTTTGGGATAAAAATAAATGAGCACGTAAGAACCGCGATGATATGCCAGCGAGTGTTCTTTGCCATCTTGATCTAAAAGTTTGAAATTTGGAGCGGGTGTTTTTATATTAAGCATATTTTTTCAAGCGTGAAGACAAAATGATAAATACTATACCCAAACAGATTGCGTAAAGACCCATTACCTCAACCAATATTAAGAGTCCGAAAATTGGCTGGAAAAATAGAATTACAAGAAGAATGAGGGCAAAAAGGATTGAGAGAATTCCGTTTAAAATGAGCAGAATTTCATTGTTAACGTGTTTTCTTAAATGAGTAGCCATTTTGATTTCCAGTATGCCGCCCGCCAACGCATACATTGCGAAAAACAGAGCAAGCACTATCGCTGTTAAGCCCGGGAAGAGAAGAGTGTATAGACCTATTAAAATACTGATAATACCCAGCGTTAACGATGCCGAACCCCAGACTAAACGATGCTTGGCGTACATAATAATCAGGATAATTCCATCTATTAGGGCAAAAAATCCAAAAGTTATAACTAGTGTCCATAATGCCAGACCAGCCCAAAAAAATGCCACAAGACCGAAGAGAATCAAAAACAATCCCCGCCATAAGGTAAAGCTACTCGCCTTTGATAAAAGATTATTTTTTGTTTCCATAAAATTTTTTCTTAATTATTACTTTCCCATTATACTACGATACAACTATCGTTGTATAATTATTTATAAACCGTAATTCGCGCAGACATCCCATTTTTAAATTCTGGGTGAACACTGGCGTCAAAACGGACCGAAACATCGAACTGTTCTGTTGGACGCGCATCGGAGAGCGAAAAGCTCACACCGCTAACATCGGAGGTGGGAGAGATCTTATCAATAACACCTGTAAACACCTTACTACCAAACGCATCAATCGTGAATGTCGTCGGTTCGCCGACAAAGAGGTCCGAAAGTCCTTTGTTTTCGTCAATTTTGCCCACAACGCGCAGATCGAGCGGGTTGATCATCGTAACCACGGTCTGACCGGGATTAAATGTTTTGCCAAGCTCGCGGTCAATCGCCGTAACGACACCCGCCACTTGAGCCATAATAGTTTCATTCCCGACGCGCGCAAGTGGTGTGTTCGGGAGCACACTATCACCAACATCAACATACATTTCGGTCAGGATTCCGGCTGTTTGTGGGCCAAGATTGATCGCTGCTGCGGAAATGTATGCCGTGTCGATCTGAATCACTGATGAGGTTTGTTTCCAAAAAAGAAAAACGCCAGCGAGAATAATCATTATCACGATGCCAATCACACTCTGCACGATCCCGCGCGCGAAAAACTTCTGGCGGACGGGAGCGTTTGTATCTTCTATTTTCTTTGGTATTTCCATAAAATTATATTTATACGCCAATAAGTGCTACCGTGTCGCCCTCGACGATACCAGAGGTCACTTCAACCTTTTCTGTACCCACAAGTCCCACGCTGATTGGTGTCTGGACGAGCGACTCGCCTTTTTTAACGAGCACAAAATATGAACCATTTTGCATGAGGATCGCGGAACGAGGAACTACAAGCACATTTTCTCTATCCTTACCAACAAGCGAAATAGAAGCGTTAAGACCTGTATGAATTCTACTGTCGGCGCCATCGAGCTCAAAAGTTACTTTGTACTGCGTATTAGACTGCGCCACCGCGGAGCCGCTTTCAGTATCTACCACTCGCGCAGAAAAGGTTGTACTGGGAATTTCTGCGA
>JBAPNK010000098.1:0-2391 GCA_049279095.1 Minisyncoccia bacterium | reverse complement strand
CGACATTCAAATCCTCCCGCTGTAAGTTTTCAATAATCGCTAATTCTAGTTTCATCATCGCGGTGTCGCCTTCGCGAATGACGACCGGCACTTGCGTTACTTGCGCGATTTTAGCGGCGCGCAAACGACGCTCTCCAGCTATTAATTCGTATTCTGTGACCAAGCCTTCTCCGCCTTCTTTTTCCACTTCCACTCTGGAAACGGTCAAAGGTTGCAAGACCCCGTATTGCTTTATAGAGTCTGCCAAATCTTGCAAGCGCGCCTCATCGAAATCCCGCCGAGGCTGATAAGGGTTCGGCTTGATTTTATCGGTATCGATCCAGAAAATTGAATTGGAATAAATGTTGGACATGGATTGATTTTAACATAAATATTTTTTTATTGAAAATTGATTTTATGCATAAATATGTGTAGAATATGTGAATTGCTTTAGACAAGCCCAGATGGCGGAATTGGTAGACGCGATGGACTCAAAATCCATTGATGGCAACATCATGAGAGTTCGATTCTCTCTCTGGGCACAAATGCGACCAAAAATGAAAAAATCAAAAACACAATTAACTAGTTCCATTGATTTTGAAGTGCATGGGGGTAAAAAACTTCATGGCACTATCAAAACCAATTTTTCTAAAAATGGCTCTGTCGGGCTTCTCTGCACTTCGCTTTTGAATAGTGGTGTGACGACCTTACACGGCATCGCGCGAATTGAAGAAGTTTACCGAGTTATTGAAATCTTAGAGAGCATCGGCGTAAATGTAAAATGGCTAGATCATAATACTGTTGTCATCACACCTCCAAAACAATTTAAAATGGAAAATATAAATGTTGAATCAGCGGTGAAAACTCGTTCGATTATAATGCTAATCGGGCCATTAATTCATAAACTTTCTTCTTTCTCTATTCCCCATCCGCACGGCTGCCACTTAGGCAAGCGCACCATCGCCGGCCACACCTATGCACTTCAGGAACTTGGCGTAAAAATAAAAACCACCGGTGAAAATTACAGTATCAGTATTAAAAAACTTAAACCGGCTAATATTGTAATGTATGAAGCGGGAGATACAGCTACCGAAAACATTTTAACGGCTTGCTCTTTGATTCCAGGTATCAGCACTATATCTTTTGCTAGTCCTAACTATATGGTCCAAGAAGTTTGTTTCTTTTTGGAAAAACTAGGGGTGAAAATTGATGGTGTTGGCACTTCTACTCTCGCTATTCACGGTGTTGAAGAAATAAATAAAAATATTGAATACTGGAACAGTGAAGATCCTATAGAATCTATGATGTTTATCTCGGCTTGTGTTGTTACAGATTCAAAACTGACTATCACCCGCTGTCCCATTGATTTTATTTCACTGGAATTAGAAAAGTTAAAAAGAATGGGTTTAAAATTTAAAATATTAAAAAAATATTATTCTTATAATGGCAGAACAAAACTAGCAGATATTGAAATTTTCCCGAGCAAATTAAAAGCTTTACCTGATAAAATACACGCAAATCACCCCGGCATCAACATAGACAACCTGCCTTTTTTTGTGCCTATTGCCATTAAAGCCAAAGGTGAGACTATGATTCATGACTGGTTTTACGAAGTGCGGATGATCTACATGACAGAATTAAATCGCTTAGGGGCAAATGTTACATTAGCAGATCCACACAGACTATTTATCCAAGGCGGCACACCGCTCCGACCCGCGCAAGTCGTCTGCCCGCCGGCGTTGCGTCCATCCATGGTTATATTCATTTCAATGCTGGCTGCTCCCGGAACATCTATTTTACGCAATGTCTATATGATCAATCGTGGTTATGAAGAAATAGCTGAAAGGCTTAACTCTATCGGCGCTGATATAAAAATTTTAAAGTAGCCGCGCCTTAATGGACGATTGCGCGGCATGATTTCGGCTAAATCAAATGAAACCAACAGTAATAGTAATTTTAGGTCAGACAGCGACAGGTAAAAGTAATTTAGCAGTTAAAATGTCTAAGGCGCTTGCGGTGAGCGAAGTCGAATCCGAAATAATTTCCGCGGATTCGAGGCAGGTTTACAAAGGGCTTGATATCGGCACGGGAAAAATCAGTGTGAAAGAAATGCGTAGTGTGCCCCATCACCTGCTCGACGTGGTAAATCCAAAACACAAATTTTCTGTTGCCGAATATCAAAAACTAGCCATATCAGCTATGGCTGATATCACAAAACGCGGAAAAATTCCGATAATTTGCGGCGGCACCGGACTTTACCTTGATGCCATAACTAAAGGTGTAGTTTTCCCGGAAGTGCCACCTAATTTAAAATTACGAAAAATTTTAGAAAAAAAGTCTGCCATAGAGCTATTTAAAATATTAAAGAAACTAGACTCTAGACGTGCCAAGGATATTAAAGAAAAATTAGAA
>JBAPNK010000097.1:0-1578 GCA_049279095.1 Minisyncoccia bacterium | reverse complement strand
GTGTACAAGTGGTATATTATTCTATTGTTGTGTTGCATTTTTCCCTTCTCCTTCGCAAGGAGAAGGGTTAGGGATGAGGTCGTTCCCCTCTCCTTCGCAAGGAGAGGGGGCAGGGGTGAGGTCAAGGTTTGTATATTCGTGTTTTATTTTTTCTTTGATACGCAAGCTTTAATGAAAGCGCTAAAAAGCGGATGCGGGCGGAGCGGGCGGGATTTGAATTCCGGATGAAACTGCGTGCCCAAATAAAACGGATGAATTTTTTTCGGCAGTTCGGCGATTTCCATCAAGACGCCGTCAGGCGAACGGCCGGAGAAAACCAAGCCGGCTTTTTCCAGTTGCGCGACATATTTATTGTTGACTTCATAGCGATGGCGATGCCGTTCGGAAATTTTGGCAACTTTGTAGGCCTGATAAGCCACCGTGTCTTTCGTCAAGATGCAATCGTAAGCGCCCAAACGCATTGAGCCGCCGTAATTTTTATTTTTTATTTTTTCCACCTGATCGGCCATCGTGGCGATGACCGGATATTCCGTTTCTGGATTCATTTCGGTGGAGTTCGCGCCGGCCATTTTCAAAACATTGCGCGCGTAAGAAATTGTCAAAATCTGCACGCCCAAACACAAACCAAAATACGGGATTTTTTTTCGGCGGGCGTAATCCGCCGCCAAGATCATTCCTTCCACCCCCCTGATACCGAAACCGCCGGGCACAATGATCCCGTCCATCTGATCCAGCTCCTTCAATAATTTTTGATCATTTTCATATTTTTCCGAATCCAGCCAGAAAATTTTCGGTTTGTAACCTTGCGCCCAAGCGGCATGATTGACGGATTCAATCACCGAAATGTAAGTGTCTTTGCAGGATTTGAAATTAAAATATTTGCCGACAATGCCGATGTTGATTTCTTTATTTATATTTTTTATTTTGTTCGCAAGCTTAGTCCAATCCGCCAAATCTTTTTCCCGCGGCGGCAAGCCGAGAGTTTGGAGCAAGGTGGTGCCGAAGTTTTCTTTTTCAAAATTTACCGGCAAGTCATAAATTGAATATAAATCCGGAGCAGAAATTATTCTATCCACCTGCAAACTGCACACATTGCTAATTGTGCGCTTAATGTCCGGACTAGCTGGATGTTCAGAACGGCAAATAACAAAATCGGGATTTAATCCGACCGAATAAAGATCGTTAATAGCGTGTTGAGTCGGTTTGGATTTTTGTTCCCCCAGTATTCTCGGCGTTAGCAAATAACTCACTAAAACAAGAAGAACATCCGCCGGATTTTTTGACTTCATCATTCGCGCCGCCTCCAAAAACGGAAGCAACTGATATTCGCCCACTGTGCCGCCGTATTCAATGATGGTAATTTCCGATTTGTTTTTTTGTTGGCAAGATTCGATGCGGCGGATGATTTCTTTCGGGATATCCGGATAAACTTCCACATCTTCCCCGCCATATTCCAAATTCCGTTCGCGGCGAATAACTTCCTGATAAATTTGCCCGGTGGTGATATAGTTCGCGCGCAAGCTGATCTGACCGGTGAACCTTTCGTAATTGCCCAAATCTTGATCCGCCTCCAAACCG
>JBAPNK010000096.1:0-3948 GCA_049279095.1 Minisyncoccia bacterium | reverse complement strand
TTTATTGTCCCGAGAGCAGGTTGATTATTGAAATTGACGGCGCTTCGCATAACCCCAAAGAAGCTAAAGGATATGATAAAAATAGAGATGAATATTTTAAGGAACTTAGTTATAAAACAATACGATTTTTAAATATTGAAGTTCAAAATGAAATTGAAAAAGTTTTAGGTAAAATTAAAAGTTGTTTAAGAAAAAAATTAAAATGAAATCACAAGATGTTACAGATATTTTTAATAATTTAGAAAGTCTTGGAATAAAGATAAGGATAACGAATATAATTTAGTTTTCCGGGATAATTTCAGTCGTGAAATAGATATACATGCTTTTATTTCAGACGAGAAAGGAAATGTTGTTGGCGGGATTATGTATCCTACTGAATCGCTTACTGGTTCGGGGACAATAGATGGTCATACTGTAAGATGTATTTCTCCGAAATATATGATTGAGTTTCTAGCTCCTTGGTTAAGTAAACATCCAGAAAAATATTTAAATGCAATTTCTGCTCTGTGTGAAAAATTTAATATAGAATTACCGAAAGAATATATTTCGTTTGTAAATAAATAAATTCAAAAAGATGTTTTGTATTTTCCCCTCTCCTTCGCAAGGAGAGGGGCAGGGGTGAGGTCTATATTTTCTAGATTTTCTTCGCTTTGTATCCCTCCGGCGCATTTTGTAAATATTCTTCCAATTTTTCTCGCGAGAGTAATCCGGTATGCGCGCCGATTTCTTGCACCACCGCCATCGCGTTGACGCCGCCCCAAGCGAGCGCTTCCGGCAGAGTCTTGCCTAAAATTATTGCCGCCAAAACCGTCGAAGAAAAAGCGTCTCCGGCGCCGGTGCGGGAAATTGGCGGTTTCGGATCGGGATACGGTTCAATGAACCAAGTATCATTTCCGTCATAAGCATACGCGCCGCGCGGTCCGTCGGTAATGACAATAATTTCCGGACCGAGCTTGCGCATTTTTTGCAAAAGATCTTTAATTTCTAATTCTTCCAAGCCGAGAATTTTTTCCGCCTCTTCCACATTGCAGAAAAATATTTTTGAATTTTGGTAAATTCTTTGCAATTTTTCTTTACCCAATTTAATTTCAAATTTCCCTGGTTGGAAAGCGAGACTGATGTCTTTATGATTTTCCAAATAATCCGCCAGTTTATTGTGAAAAGGAAAAGCACTTTCATTGACCGAGCTGAAATAAATCCATTTCGGGTTGCCGATATCGGGCAGAGCGTATGGATAATCTTGATGCTTGATCAAAATTGTCCGTTCCACGCCGTACCAAAGAATGTAATGATAATTGGTTTTAAAGCCGGCGTTGATTTTCACAAAATCTATGCCGACATTATTTTTTTTGAGTTCGGCCAAGCAATTTTCTCCATTTTTGTCGTCTCCCAAATTTGCGACTAAAGCCGTTTTCAATCCCAATCGGGCGGAACAAAAAGCCGCGTTGGGCGCGTTGCCGACAGCCGGTCTTTCAAAAACATCTTCGTAGGGCACTTTTTCTCCAAAAGGAATGCAGATTTTATAGTCCGGCGTGTCAGGAGTTCCGACCACATCCGCGCTGCCGTTTTTTAATTTTATAAAACAGTCCACCACGATATCCCCAATCGCCAAGAAATCGATTTTATTTTGATTTTCATTCATGCTATGATTTTAGCATATAAAAAAAATAAACAAAATTTATGTCTAAAAAACTAGTTTTAGTTTTGACAGGTGTTATTTTTTTCTGCTCGTTTCGTTTGGCGTTTGCTGCTCTTTCGATCGATGAAATATTTTATTCTCCCGCTTCCAAGCAATGGGTGGAAGTTTATAATGACACCAGTTCTGGCATTGATTTGACGCAATATAAAATACTGGACGCCGGAGCCAGTAAAAATGGCCACAGCATTTCTGCCATTTCGGGCGGTTCAAATATCTTGCCGGCGCATTCGTATGGTGTAATTGCCTTAGACATAACTTCTGTCAGCGCAACTTATCTTTTTCACGCTTCGCTCGGCATAAAGCCGACGACCGATACGCCGGACACGGTCATTTTGCGAGATTCTTCCGGAAATACTTCGGACAATTCCGTTTCCGTTACTTACAATTCCGCCACTGGCGGCAATTCCTGGCAATTAATCGACGGTTCTTGGCTGGCGACGGCGCCAACACCGGGATCCGTGAACGAGATCTCAAGTACATCCAATTCCGTCAATTCTTCCGGCGCGCAGAATAGTATCGGCGGACCGCTGGTGACCGATTATATTCCGCCCATTCCAAACACAACCGGAATGGCAAACAGCGCAACCAGTTCTCAAATTAAAACCGAAATTTCTGGAAATAATTTTGCCTTTGCGGGCGTGCCGACCACTCTGGAAGTCGAAGCTTTCGGGTCCAATCAAGCGGTCTTGAATTATGGAAAATATTTTTTGAATTTTGGCGACGGCGATTCCAAAGAAGTAAGAATGAACGGTTTGAACGAAACTGCAACATTTAATCACACTTATTTTTACCCCGGCGATTACACTTTGACTTCAGAATATTATACGAATGTTTACGCAGATACTCCGGATGCTACCAGCAAAGTCGTCATCGATACGGTGCCGAATGATATTTCCATTTCCCGAGTCGGGGACGGTCAGGATTTTTTCATCGAGCTTTCCAATAATACCATTTACGACGCGGATCTTTCGGATTGGGTTCTCTCGAGCGGCTCGAAAAGTTTTATCTTGCCCAAAAACACCACCATCCAATCTCAAAAAAAATTGATGCTTTCTCCGACAATAACCGGCTTTTCCATGTCCGACGCGAACACTTTGAAATTAACGACGGCGCAAAATGAGCTGGTTTTTGATTACGGCGCGGCTTCCGCTAGGCAAGACCTAGCGGAAGCCGCCCTGCCAGCTAAACCAGCTGTGCAAAATTTAGCGACAAATAAAATAGTGACAGAAAATATTCCCACAGTTAAAATGCCGGAGGAAAAAATATCGAGGTTAAACCTCGATACGATAAAGCCAACGGCAGCAGAAATTCCAGTCGTGAATTTAACCGCCTCGGCAATTGCGAGCGATTCCGCGAACAGCGCCACTCAAAACAATTCCCATTCCAAAATCATTTTTATAATTTCGGCTGTTTTTGTCGCAATGGCTGGTTCCGCGGTTTATTTTATCCGCCGAAAAAAAATAATTACGCCGGCAGACGGGAATGATTTTGAAATTTTGGATGAATAAACTTAATTTCTTGAATATATTTTTAAAATTGATATTATAGAAATATGAAAGAAAGTACAAAAATAGCAAGGATAGAAAGAAGAGAATCTGAACAAAGAAACACCAATAAAGGTTTAAGGTTTGATGGCCCATTTGCGAAAGAATTAATTGATATAATACCGGGAGCCTTATTTGAAATTTCTAAAATAGGAGAAGTTTATGTATCTATTCCCGGGATTAATACTCCTTTCCGCGGAAATACAGTCGAAGCTGCTAGTCAGACAGCCCTGCTTTTTTTGGAGAAAAAGAAATAAAACAATTCTGAGATACTATACAATAACCCTAAATAAAAAACAATAATTCTATAAAAATTTTTATGCTATAATCTTTTTATGTTTCAAAATTTTTTGTTGCGAAAAATGCTTCGAACGCAGGGCGTGCCGGAAGCGCAGATTGAAATGTTTATTACCATGATCGAGAAAAATCCCGAGCTTTTTAAAAAGATTGCCGAGGAAATACAAGAAAAAGTTAAAAGCGGGATGAATCAACAAGATGCCGGAATGCTGGTAATGAAAAAATACGAGCAAGAACTTAAAAAATTAATCTAAAAAATATTTTCTTTTTGAGTTTTATTTTGCTATATTCAAGCTATGTTAAAAATCGGAATTGTGGGATTACCAAATGTCGGCAAGAGCACTTTGTTCAATGCGCTCACCAAGCAATCCGTGCCGGCGGAGAATTATCCTTTCTGCACGATTGACC
>JBAPNK010000095.1:0-4138 GCA_049279095.1 Minisyncoccia bacterium | reverse complement strand
GGATTATATTGTGGATTTTGCCCCGTCGCTGATTTTTTTCAGCCGATTTTTGACCGAGCTTTCTCCAGCGGCGAATATTTTAGCAGGCCTGTCCAAAGTTTCCGCTAAAACATTTTTTATTTTTGCGGCTTTCGGCGAAATTGTTTACACGCTTTTATTCGGACTGACCGGATTTTTCCTTGGCAAAGAATGGGAAGATAACATTTCATTTATTTTGAAAGCAGGGTTGATTATGCTTTCACTCGGTGTCACCGTGAATTTGATTCAAGTTTTGTTGTATCGACGCAGGAGGAAAACTAAAATCGACTAGGTCCGACCTAGTAGTTTTTTATTCCACATGCACTTTGATGTCGGTGCGTTCGCTTTTTAATTTCAGAAACAGAATCGTGAACGAGCCGAAGAAAATCAAAAGGGTTGCTACTAAGAAAACATAATCGTAGGCGTTGACCTGCGCTTTTAACTCAATCAATCCGATATAAGTTTGAACAGTGGCTGGCGCGTGGCTGTAAAGCTTGCTGAAACCATTGATTATAGAAACATTGGTATTGGTGCGGTCGGTGACGATGGTCGCGAAAATAGCGATGCCAAAAGCTCCGGCGATATTTCGCACTAGCGCCAAAATAGAGGAAGCGATACCGATTTCACTTTGCGGAACAACCGAGGCGACGATATTGGTGCGTTGAGCCATGCCGAAGCCCATACCGAAAGCCATTATGGAAAGCGGTATAGCGATGTCGATGGCGGTGGATTTTGGATCAAGTCCGGTCAAAAGAAAAATACCAAACGCCGCAACCAGCGTGCTTGCGAATATCATATATCTGGATTGTATTTTTCCAATCATCATGCCTCCGAGAGGGGAGGCAAGCATGAGCGCCGCGGCCATCGGAATAAAAAGATATCCCGATTGGGTTGCGGTCATTCCAAGAAAAGTCTGCGCAAAAATCGGAATCAAAAAGACGCCACCCATCATGCCCATGAATACAACAAAATTATTTATCAGCACATTGACAAAAGCCGGAATTTTGAAAAATTTCAAATCCACGATCGGTTCAGGAGCTTTTTGTTCGATTTTAAGAAATATTCCAGTCAAAAGCAGTACAGATAAATAACAAATTAAACTGTTTGCGGATGTCCAACCCCAGGTGGATCCTTGATCGAGCACCAAGACCAAAGCCGAGAGCATTCCGCCTAAAGTTATCGCGCCCCACCAGTCGAAAAATCTGGTTTTCACTTCCGAGCGGGATTCGTTGATAAAGGTGAAGGCCATAATCATTCCTAAAATTCCAATCGGAATGTTTATCATAAAGACTGCGCGCCAGCCGAAGTTGTCAATCAGCGGGCCGCCCAAAAGCGGACCGAAGACTATTGCGGCGGCGAAAGAAGACGACCAAATGCCGAGCGCTTGCGCGCGCTCCTTGCCTTGTTTGAAAGTGACAGCCAAAATTGCCATGGCCGTCGGATAGTCCGCCGAGCTGGCAATCGATTGAATAATGCGAAAAGAAATCATCGAGGGCAGGTTCCAGGAAAGTCCCGCCAGAATGGAACCGAAAATAAAAATACTGAAACCCCAAAGATAGACTTTTTTTCTCCCGATGGTATCACCCAATTTCCCCCAAATCGGCACGAAAGCGGTATTGGCCAAAATATAAGCGGTGGCGATCCAGCTGGCGGCCGAAACAGTAATGCCGAAATCGCTGATGATTTTTGGCAAAGCCAAATTGACGATTGTTTCGTCCAATCTGCCCAAGAAAGTTCCAATGATCACCGTCAGCAAAATCCACCAGCGCAAGTTCGAGCCTTTTTGGTTGTCTATCTTTTCTTCCATTTTTAGTCAGTATAAACCGTTATCTTGGCGGACATGCCACTTTTCAATTCCGGATAATCGGCAACATTGAAACGCACTTTTATATCAAATTTTTTAACCGGGCGTTGGTCGGAAATATCAAAAACCACTCCGGTGTCATCCGAAACCGCGCTGATTTCATCTACCACTCCTTCGTAAGTTTTACCCGGAAAAGCGTCCACCGAAAATGTCGCGCGCTCTCCGGTTTTTATTTTATTCAAGCCCTTAGTTTCTTCGATTTGGCCGACTACTTTCATTTCAGCAAAGTTGACCACCGAGACGACTGTTTGTCCGGGAGAAAAATAAGATCCCAAAACATTTGGAGCGTCCGTGACAATCCCGCCAGCTTGCGTAGAAATAATTTGCGAACCGACCAAAGCGACCGGCGTGTTATCGGGAACTCGGTCTCCGTCTTTGACATAAAGCGCGTTTAGGACGCCCGGCGCGGTGGGTGAGAGATTGATGATCGGCGCTTCCAAATCGGAGTTCTCAATGAAGACGGTATTTTTTTCCGTTTGCCAAAACAAAAAACCTCCGAGCAAAACAAAAATAACTACGAAAGAAATCAAACTGCGCACCCAAGGTTTTTTAAAAATATTATTATTTTCCATTGGAAGAAGAAGTTAAACTTGTAAATTCGATTGCGGGAGAATTAGCCGTCGCTATTTGTCCGGGCGCAATGTTGACAGACACGACAGTTCCGTCTTCCGGCGCGGAAATAATTGTGTTTTGCAGAGCGGCTTGCGCTATTTGCACAGCGCCTTCCGCATTGTTCATCTGCGCTTGCGCCGTGGCCACATCTTCCGGGCGAGCGGAGGCAACCAAGGCGGCTAAAGAAGTGTTGGCTTGGTCTAAATTTGCTTGCGCGCTCCCAACTGTTTCATTTTGACTTTGCAGAGCCGATTGATAACTGTTGTAATTTGCCAAATAATTCGGCGCGGTAGTATTGGGAATATCAATTTCCCAAGCGGTACCGACATACGAAGTTCCCGCAGGAAATTGAATATAAAGTCCGGTATCGGCAATCGGTTCCGGCACAGTGGCGCTGACTGTTCCAGTTCCGCTCTCAATCCCGCTAATCGTAAAATATCCGCCGGTGCCTCCTTGATTGACGACGATTGTTATTATTCCTTCAAGATCTTTAACATAAGTGCCGGTGATTGGGGGAGGAGTGATGGAAGTATCTGTTGTTGATTTTGCGACGATAGCGGAATTTAAGAGATTGGTCTTGGCGTTTTCCACCAAAATATTTTGCTGTTTGGTTATGCCGTCCAAGTTGACCTGCGCGGTGTGCACGGCGGCTTTCCCGACATCGATGGCGGAACCGGTGGCGCCATTGATTATTTTTTGGTAATTGGCTTTGGCTGTTTCGTAAGCGGCTTGCGCTTCCGCCAAAGCGCCCTCTGCATTTTCCGCTTCCAGAGTCGCAAGTATTGTTCCTTTGGAAACTTTATCTCCCGCTTTAACAGAAACGGATTTTATTCTGCCGCCGGCCAAAAATTCTAGAGTGAGATTCGATACTGAAGCGTTGCCTCCGGAGTTTGTGTTCGAATTATCCTGCACAATCGGAATTGGTACTTTTTGGTTTATTTTGATGTAGCCGAAAATGCCAATCGCGAGAGCGATAACGAGAGAAATGATAATGACTCTTTTTGGATGATGCGGCAATGATTTTATATGTTTATGTATCATTTATACTGTAATTAAAATTCTAATAATTCTTTCCAAATTTTCACGATCTTTTTTACTTAATTTTGAAGTCATTTTTTTTAAGACGGATTCTTTGTGTCTCAAAGATGAAACAAAAAGTTTCTTGGCGGAATCGGAAAGAGTAATAAAAACCAAGCGTCGATCTTTTTTATCCTTTCTTCTTTTAATCAATCCTCTTTTTTCCATTTCGCCGATTATTTCTGTCGCCGACGGGGGAGTGATTTTCAAATAGCCGGCGATAGCGCTCATTGTTTCCTTTTTATTGGCTCCGATGAAGCGCAAGACTTCCGCTTGGGAAAAAGTCAAATCGTGCGCGAATCCGTCCTTTTTCATGTTCTCCAAAATATTTCTCCTGAAAACAAGGAGCAATTCGCCCAGACTTGATTTCTCATACATATTCTTTTTCATATTCGCCTAATAGTTAGGCAAACTAAGTATATTCGATTGGTGGCATTTTGTCAAGCTCTTTGGTACCCTCTCCTTTCTCCTCCCCTTACGGTAGGGGGAGGTTGGGTAGGGGTAAAAAACTCTTTGCAATGCAAAGAGTTTTTGGTTATACTCAAAATCAGTGGAAAAAAAATTTTT
>JBAPNK010000094.1:0-5963 GCA_049279095.1 Minisyncoccia bacterium | reverse complement strand
CGCTCGCCATCCCCTGCACCAATTTAAAAACTACTCCCGCGCCGCAGAGCACTTTCTCCGGATAATCGTCCGTTTTGGGATTTAAAATTGCGCAAGCATCAGGTAAAATTTCTGGTGGTAAGTGATGGTCAGTAATTATCACATCAATGCCGTTTGCTTTTGCTTCTTTGACTTCAGTCGCCGCCGTGATTCCTAAATCAACAGTAATTAAAAGTTTTACTCCAGACAAAGCGAATTTTTTAATCGCCTCAAGATTGAGTCCATACCCTTCGGAATTTCTTTGCGGAATGTAAACTTCAAAATTTTTATAATTTACTTTTTTGAAAAAATCATTCAGAATCACCGCGCCGGGAATACCGTCACAATCGTAATCTGCGTAAATAATTATTTTTTCTTTATTTTCTATCGCTTCAAAAATTCTCACACAAGCCTTTTCCATATCTCGCATTAAAAAAGGGTCATGAAAATCTCGTTCATAACTTGGATTTAAAAAATTTTCGGCTTGCGCCTCGTCCATGATTCCCCTTTTTTCTAAAAGCGTCCGGAGTAATTCCGAATATTCTTGCATGAGCTTGATTTTAGCATATAATGGGATGTATGAATAACGGTTGCATTTTTTGCAAAATTGTAAAAAAAGAAATCTCCGGACATATTCTTGATGAAAATAAAGATGTAATTGTTTTTATGTCTCTAGAAAATCATCCTCTTGTAGTAACCAAAAAACATATACAAGATATTTACGCATTAGACGATAAATCTGGAGCTGAAGTTATGAAAGAAGCTATAAAAATTTCGAAGGCCGTAAAAAATGCTTTAAAATGCGATGGTATTTATGTAACTCAAGCAAATGAACCAGCCGGAGGTCAAGATGTATTCCATTATCACATGCATATTTATCCCAGATGGAACGACAAAAGACAATGGGAGTCAGATAAGGAAAATATAAAATTAGCAGCAGAAAAAATTATTTCAATGCTTTAATGCCCGGCAAGGTGCCATTTGCCAGAAAATCAAGCGTCGCGCCGCCACCTGTCGAGACGAAGGAAAAATCTTTTTCCATTTTCATTTTGGAAACCAAATCCACCGTGTCTCCCCCGCCAATGATGCTCTCCGCTTTTGAAGCGGCAACCAGTTTTAATATTTTTAGAGTGGCTTTCGCGCCGCCGTCTTCGTATTTGCCAAGCGGTCCGTTCCAAAGAATCAGTTTGGCTTTTTCAATTACGGACGCAAGATCTTTTATTGTTTCTTTCCCGATATCTAAAATAATTTCATTCTTTGCGACTTCATTTACTTTTTTGTTTATTAATTTACTGCCATCTTTCACCACCACATCAACCGGTAAAATTAATTTTGTGTTTTTTAAAATCTTTGAAATCCCATAATTTGTCTCATCCACCAACGACTTGCCCACTTCGTCTCCTTCCGCTTCTAAAAAATCATCTGCCAGTGCTCCGCCGATAAAAACATTATCCGCCAATTTCAAATATTTCTTGATCAAAGGCATCTTGGTGGAAAACTTGGCGCCACCCAAAATGAACAAGAACGGGTGTTGGATTTTTTGGAAAGCATGGGACAAATTTTTCACTTCTTTTTCCAACTGCAATCCGGCAAAATGAGGAAGAAATTTCGGTAGCGTTACAATAGAAGCATGCTCGCGATGCGAAACCGAAAAAGCGTCGTTGACATAAATATCGCCCATTTTTGAAAGTTCTTTGGCAAAGTTTAAATCGTTTTTTATTTCACCGGGAAATTTTCGAAGATTGGGGAAAAACACGACTTTGTTTTTATCGATTTTAGAAATCGCGAAAAAACGGTTGATCACCGGTTCCAGACTGGCTTTGCCATCTTTACCCAAATGCGTCAGCAAGATTATCTTCGCGCCTTTTTTCAGCAAAAAATTAATCGTGGGCAAGGCGGCGCGAATGCGAAAATCGTCCAGAACAAGACCCTTTTTAATCGGTACATTAAAATCCACCCGCAGCAGAACGGTTTTTCCTTTGATATTTTTTATTTGTTTAACGCTTCGCATATTTTTATAATTTCCACAAACTTTTTCGCATCCAAAGAAGCTTTGCCCGGCAAAAGTCCATCCACGCCGCCGTCCCGCAAAAAACCCTCCGCGTCTTTTTCATTAACCGAACCGCCGTAAATAATTCTTACCCTTCCGGCGTCGTGACCGAACTTGTCGGAAAGAATTTTTCGGATAAAAATCGCCATTTCCCTGGAATCCTCCGGCGTCGCGTCCCGGCGGTTTTCGGTCGAAGAAATTGCCCAAACCGGCTCATAAGCGACAATAATTTTAGATATGGAATTTTTGGAAACTCCCGCCAAACATTCTTCGATTTCATTTTTTACAAAACTGAAATAACTATGGCTTTCGTCGCGCGTATTTTCGCCCACGCACAAAATCGGAGTAAGTCCCGCGGCTAAAGCATCTTTAATTTTTTTATTCACCAAAACATTGTCTTCGCCTAACGCTCGTCTTTCCGAATGACCCAAAATAACATATCGAACCCCAAGATTGTCCAGCATTTCGGAAGAGATTTCACCGGTGAAAGCGCCGACATCGCCGTAAAAAGCGTCTTGCGCGCCTAAAATTATTTTTCTGGAAATTTTCTTGAGTTTTTCCAAATACAAAAACGGCGGACAAATAATAATTTTCGTCTTTTTAATATTAGAAATATTTTTTGAAACATCAGAAAACAGTTTCTCCGCTTCTTTCAATGTTCGCGGATTCATTTTCCAATTGCCGATGATGATTTTTCTGTCCGACATATGGCGAATTATAGCATAATGCGTTAAAATATGAAGATGAAGCAAGGGGGTTTTACTTTGATCGAGAGCTTAGTCAGCATCGCGATTTTCGTGCTGATGGCGGGCGTGGTTTATGAAGCTTTTTTCTTGACTTATCGGGACGCTCTCACGAATTGGGAAAACACGACGATCGCTTCGCTGGCGCGGCAGTACCTAGAAAATGTCCGAAATATTCCTTACGCGCAAATCGGAACTGTCGCCGGAAATCCGCACGGAAATTTGCCGGACTTTACGAGTCCAAACACCACGACTATCGACAATGTCGTTTATCAAGTATATTTTGAAGTAACTTATGTCGACGATCCGGCGGACGGCACAGCCGCGCTCGGCACCGATTCCGCGCCGGACGACTACAAGCAAGTGAAATTGTCGGTTAAAAACACGCTCACCGGAAATATCACCAATTTTGTGACCAACATCGCGCCGAGCGGATTGGAAACTCTGGCTTCCGGCGGCGCATTGTCGCTCTCGGTCATCAACGCGATCGGCCAGCCGGTCCCGGACGCTACGATCAGCATCATCAACAGCAACCTCAGCCCAAGCATCAATCTATCCCGCATGAGCGATGGGAGCGGAAACTGGGTGGAAGTCGGCCTGCCGGATTCCGCCAACAGTTATCACATTGTGGTAACCAAAAACGGCTATTCCACGGACCAAACCTACCAAATTACCGGAGGCAATCCCAGCCCGACCAAACCGGACGCGACTATCGCTAACGGCCAAGTTACCAAAATCAGTTTTGCCATCGATCAAACCAGCAACTTGACATTCAACACCCTGAACCAAACCTGCGGAGCTATCTCCGGTGTGGGAGTCGAGGTCAAAGGCGCCAAATTAATCGGCACGCCGAGCGTCGTAAAATACGACAACACATTCACTTCGAACGGCAGCGGGCAAATACCGCTCACGAATATCGAATGGGACAATTACACTCCGGCCTTGACCGGCAACACCTACATGATTTACGGTTCTTCGCCCATTCAGCAAATCAACCTCTTGCCGAATACCACCCAACTGTTCAATATGATTTTGGGCGCGAAAACCGCCAACAGTTTACTGGTCATCGTGAAAGATTCCTCAACAGGCAATCCGCTCGAGGGCGCCAGCGTAAATTTGACCAATTCAAATCCGTCGGTCAACACCAGCGGCATCACCGGCGGCAGTTTATGGAGCCAGCAATATTGGAACGGCGGCGCGGGTCAAACCAATTGGCTCGATTCGACAAAATATTTTCAAGATGGCGGCGGCATTGACACGACCACCGCTCCGCTCGCGATTCGGTTGGCCTCAAGCGGCGGCCACACTTTGGTGAATTCCAGTTATTTGGATTCTTCCTCGTTTGACACCGGCAGCAGTTCGACCGCTTACACCACTTTGAACTGGCAGCCGACTTCCCAAGATCCGGCGGTCATCGTGAAATTCCAAGTGGCCACCAACAACGACAACGCCACCTGGAATTTTATCGGTCCGGACGGCACCTCGGGAACATATTACACGACATCCGGAGGAACCATAAGTTCCGCGAATAACAACAACCGCTATATTCGCTATCGAGTTTATCTCTCCACGACCAACAACACCAAAAATCCGACCATCACCAGCGTCGGCGTCAATTATGTCGCCGGCTGTTTTACACCGGGACAAGTTTTTTTTCCGGGACTCGCTTCGTCGTCAAAATACCAAGTCGTTACTAGCTTAACCGGCTACACCACTAAAACCGTTTCCAATTTGACCGTGAGCGGGTATCAAATCTTGCAGGTTTCGCTGACGCATAACTGAAAATTTTTTATTTAAATGCAAAAAATTTCAAACAACCAATCCGGATTTACTTTAGTGGAAACGATTTTCACAATTTTTATTTTTACACTATTGATGATGGGCATAACTTTGATGATGCGGGACATATTTTCCGTCAGCAACCAGGAATTCGGCATCCTCACCAATGTCGGCCAAGCGCGCAGCATCGCCGACAATTTTGTGAAAGAAATTCGCAACGGCGCGTATGGCGCGAACGGCGCTTACCCGATCAATCAAGCCACCAACAACCAGATAATTTTTTTCTCCACCGCGCCCTCGGGCAACGGCACAGTTTCGCAAGTTAGATATTACATTTCTGGCAACTCCTTATATAAAGGAATCACCAACCCGGCCGGCAGTCCTCCCTCTTACATCGGCCAGCCGGAAACCATCACCACTCTATCCACGCAAATGTCCATGGGAGTAAGTCCGCTATTTTATTATTACGACGGAAGTTATAACGGCAGCGGCAATCCTTTATCTTCGCCGGTCAATATCAATGCGGTCCGATTTGTGAAAATAAACTTGATTGTTTTGCAGGCATTGACCGCCAACTCCACCAACACATTCACTGTTTTGGCCGGAGCCAGCATGCGAAATTTAAAAAATAATTTGGGGAATTAGTTTATGTTTAAAAGAAACTGGAAAAAACAAAAAAACAAGAACAAGAACGGCCTACCTGCCGGACAGGCGGGCGACACCTTGGTGCTGATGCTGGTAATCATTGCCATTTTTGCTATGGTAATGCCGCCAATCATAAGCTGGACCGTGGCTACCGACAAATTGATCCGGGAGACAGCCGTCAAAGAACAAGCCTTGCAAATAGCGGAAGCCGGCATAAATTATTACCAATGGCATTTGGCGCATTTCCCCACCGACTATAAAGACGGCACGAATACCAATGGTCCATATGTGCATAATTATATTGACACCGACACCCAAAATATTTTGGGACAATACAGCTTGGTGATCACTCCGCCGGTAAATGGAAACACAGTGGTGACTATTGCTTCCACTGGTTCGACCACCAGCAATCCCAATATAAAAAGAACCATCACCGTAAAATACGGCATCCCTTCTTTGGCGGTTTACTCTTTTTTAAGCAATGACATCATTTGGATTGGTCCTTCGGAAACAGTCAACGGACAAATGCAATCCAATAATGGAATTCGTTTTGACGGAGTTGGTAACGCGCCAATCGGTTCGGCCAAATCCACCTATACTTGTTCGGCCAATCAAGGTAGTCCTTGCCCTGCCACCGAAAATGGAGTCTGGGGTAGCGCCAGTTCGGCCACGCAAAGTTTTTGGCAATATCCGGTGCCGGCGGTTGATTTTTCCGCTTTGACTTCCAA
>JBAPNK010000093.1:0-1792 GCA_049279095.1 Minisyncoccia bacterium | reverse complement strand
GGATAAGGTCGTTGGTTCGATCCCAACCGGGCGCACATCATTGTACTTTCAGTACACATTTGTTCAAACTGCTTTTGTTTTTCAATGGTATCGAGAGGTTCTAACCGCTCTTTTATCGCCTTCACCTCAATTGAGATTTTTTTCATTGGAAAAAGCGATTTCTCCAAGTCAATACTGATTATTTTGTCTTTTATGAGGAGGTTCGAACCGAGTGTTGAAAGTATGCTTCGCTTTGTTTGAAGTGATCCATTTTTAAAATGTTCTTGCGCTCTTTCTATGAAAGTAAGCATCTCGTCTGAAGTTTGATTCCATTGATCAACTCTATTATCATTACCTTCTAAAAGTTTTTTAAATTTTGCTTTATCGGCAAGATATTGAGTCTGTTTTTTGGCAAAATCCTCCGGCGATATTTCTCCGCCCGATCTCATGTCTATGAGGTTGCTTAACTTTGCTACTGCGGTGTTGTAGCCCTTCTGGTTCGCTCCCAGAACAACTTTTTGACTATTTCCTTCTTTTTCGTTTTCATTACGAAACCACTTCATAGCATAGCTGTGAAATTCTGCTGGTATTTCTATACTATTAATTTCTTTAGCAATTTGCTTTTTAAGTTCACCGACTTCTACGGAACCTTGCGAGCAATTTTTGTGTATTCTTTTGGTGCAATGATAATAAACATAGGTGTGAACCTTGCCATTTTTTGGACGCTTAACTTTTAATTCAGCTGTTATCGTTCCACCACACTCACCGCAACGCATCATGCCGGTAAATTCGAAGATATGGCATTTGGGTCGTGGGTTTCCACGTTTACCTAAAATAACTTGGACTCGGTCATATTCTTCCAAAGTTATCATCGGCTCGTATGTGCCTTGATGCCAGTTACCACTTCCTCTTGGATATTCAAATCTACCAGTATAAAATGGATTTCTGAAAATCCAATAAATAATACTTTGAGATATTTTCTTGCCATTTCTCATTGTTAATCCCCATTCATTTGTAGCAACTTTCCAAATATGAAGTGGGGAAGCTGTCCCGGTAAGCATTAAATCCCACATCTTTCGAACTATTTCAAAACGCTCTGGATCTCTACTGGTATGTTTTTGCCCCTTAGGTAAATAAGGATCATTTATGTAGCCAATTGGTGCAACTCCGGGAAAGTTTCCCATACTGGCCGCTTTCACCATCCCACGTTTTACATCAATCGCTTTTTTATCGTTTTCCATTTTCGCTTGAGTACAGGAAAGCATGAACATAAATTTATCAAAAGGGGTGTTTCTGAATGTCTGGCCAGGGGTAATAATTTCAATAAGTTTATTTCTATCCATCAGATCAATCAAAATAGCAGAATCAATCGCATTACGAGAAAGACGGTCTGCATGCCAAGAAATAATACCCGTGATTTTTCCTTTTTCGATAGCGTCAACCATTTTCTTAAATTCAGGTCTGTTGTTGGTAACTTTGGCTGACTTAGACTCAGTGAAAATATTTTCTTCTTTTAGTTTTATACCAAGTGATTTGGCCATCTCTGCCGATTTTTCAATTTGAGAATCCAGGGAAAGAATCTGACGATCTTCCGACTCCGTGGATTTTCTGTGATACGCGCTGTATTCTATTTTTTGATTGGCATTATTTTCCATTGGTTTGTGTTTTGGTCATAAAACTATCAAATTCTTTTTTATCAATCCTAAAATCCTTACCGATCTTATGAGCTTTAAGCCTTTTAGCTCCGATGTAGCGGTAAATGGTCATAATATTTACTCTTAATTTTTCTGCCAGCTCTTTGGCTGTGTAAAAT
>JBAPNK010000092.1:0-1769 GCA_049279095.1 Minisyncoccia bacterium | reverse complement strand
CCGTTTGAATTATACAAAGAATCGCAAACAATGGGATAATTTAAGAATTTCAAATGGACCCGAATCTGATGCGTCCGACCGGTTTTGGGTTTTATTTCCAGATAGGTGAATTTTTCTTCTTGGATTTTTCTCCCCTCTCCTTTACAAGGAGAGGGGCTCGGGGTGAGGTAGGGTGAGGTAAATCTTTCTAAAACTTTATATTCCGTAATCGCTTCCCGCATCTCTCCCCGCGCGCCGCGACCGGCTAGCCGGCGGCGGAAATCCGCCGGACTGCGGCCGATCGGTTTGTTGATTATGCCGTGATCATTTTTTACAAAACCATTTACTATGGCCATATAAGTTTTTTTTACCTCCCTGTTTTTGAATTGGTTTTTCAAAAACTCATGAGCCTTTTCATTTTTTGCCAAAAGCAAAACACCGGAAGTCTCGAAGTCCAGCCGATGCACAATTTCCAATTTGGGATATTTTTTGATAAAAAAATCCAAAATAGTTTTTTTTACCCTGAGCAAAGTCGAAGGGTCTTTGTCTCGTCCATCGGGATGCACCAAAACCCCCGACGGTTTGTCTATCGCCAAAATGTCTTTATCTTCGTATAAAATTTTTATTTTCATTTTGTGTCCCCGGTAAGAATCGAACTTACATTAAAAGGTTAGAAACCTTTCGTTCTATCCATTGAACTACGGGGACTGGTGCGCGCTGCAGGGATCGAACCTGCGACCTACTGTGTGTAAAACAGTCGCTCGTACCAACTGAGCTAAGCGCGCAAAATTTTTTAAGGAACTTGTTCTAAACTACCATCTTTACAGCGACGGGTCAACGACCGGCGCGGGCGAATTTAATATCTGATTTGACTTTTCTGCCCTATTGGAAAAAAGATTGAGCATTTTTTGCAAACTGTTGATATTAACCGTTTGATTTTGCTCCGGCGTATTTACGACCAGCAAAACGGAATCTTGATCGACTTCTTTAAAAAGATGATAGCCATAAAAGAACGAGCCCAACATTATCGCCAAGGCGCCGAGCAAAATCAGCTTCCAATACAAACTCGCATTGAAAGTGAAATTTTTTTTCTGGAAACTGTTCTTTTTTTTGAGAAAATTTATTTTCATATAATTTAAGGACGGTTCTTGGGGAAACTTCTTAAGAACCGTCCTTGATAAAACTTAAAAGCTGTATCTTGAAAACCGCTTCCCACTGCGGAATTTGGATTTTTGGAGCTTTGGCGGAAGTTGGCTGTGCCGGAATTGGCAAACTGTGCAAATCCATCGAAAGAAAATTAAGCTCGTCCGGGGAATTTTCTAAAAGCGTTAAAAATTTGTAAACTGACGCGAAAGATCCCGAAGCGGTCAAGCCAACCGTCAGCCCGTTATTATTCGTTCCCGTGTCAACCGAATCGATTTGGGCGCTCGCTTTTGCCGTTGCCGCCAATTTTTGGAGAGCGTCCAAAAAAGGAACCGCATCGGAACTTTTGGTAAAATGGCTTTGCAGCGAAGCCATCTCCGGCGCATTTTGTTCCAAAGAAAGATCCAAGGCTCTTAGCCCATCGCGCGCTTTTGTGTCCGCCTGCAAGAGACTTGCGTCCATTTCGGCTTTTTGATTGTTTTCGTTTATTTTTTGGTATAAAAAAACAAAAACAGCGGCAACGGCCAAAAAAAATACGGCGGAAAGGATCAGGGATAATTTTTGAAAATTGTTTCTCATTATTAAGACGGAGTTAGGGTTAAATAAAAATCTATATCCGATTCTTTCACAAAATTGGAGATCGGCAA
>JBAPNK010000091.1:0-2201 GCA_049279095.1 Minisyncoccia bacterium | reverse complement strand
AATAAATGCGATTAGTTTTTTGGGCGCGCCGGCTAACAGTTTGGATAATGATTTTGGTAAAAAAATTATAGAATATTGCGATGAACGGGTGGATCCTTTTGGCGTGGTTAGTTTGGAACAAAGATTTATGGATTTGAGAAAACGCTATACAAGTTTTGGTGAAGACACTCCGGAGCGCACAGCATTTGAAAATGCAGTCAGGAAAATCGAAAAGCAAATTTTTGCCAAATGCAAAATCCAGCCGGAAGATATAAATGACGAATCCATCAAGCCGTATTTGGAAAAATTAAAAGAGTTTGAGATATAGAATTTATGTCTATAAAAATAACTTATTTTGCTCACGGTGCCGATACGGACGAAGATAGAGAAGTTTCTTCTGGTTGGTCCGATGTGGATCTTTCGGAGTTAGGAGTAAAACAATCTAAGGAATTAAGAGAGCAGGTTAAAGATAAAAAATTCGATGTGGTTTTTTCTTCTGATTTGAAAAGAGCAGTTAATACTGCTGAATTATCTTTCGGTGGTATTGTTTCAATAGTTCAAGACAAAAGACTTCGTGAGTGTAATTATGGAAAGTTAAATGGCGGTTCTAAAAGTATAATAGAGCCAATGTGCGAAGAAGAATATGTCTATAATAAATTTCCAGAAGGGGAAAGCTATGAAGATGTGAAAAATCGCGTAGCTGACTTTCTAAAGTTTTTAAAAAGTAATTATGACGGGAAAAGTGTGGCAATGGTCGCGCACAAAGCTCCGCAATTGGCACTTGATGTTTTATTGAAAGGCAAAACTTGGGAGCAAGCATTAGCTGAAGATTGGCGCAAAACCAAAGCTTGGCAACCGGGCTGGGAATATCAGCTAAACTAATAGCCAGTGCCTTAGGCTCTGTCTAGAATATGTTATACTGATTATATGAGATTACAATCAATAGTAACGGGTGAATATTATCATATTTATAATCGCGGGGTAGATAAGCGCGATGTTTTTAAAAACAAAGCTGACCTCTTGCGTTTCATTGAAAGCATAAATGAATTTAACCAAATTGAAACGATAGGGAGTATTAGAGACTTAAGAAAGAATAAAACAGAGCCTAAGGCACTGAATGAGTCCAATAAAAAGCCTCTAGTTTCTTTTTCTGCTTACTGTTTAAACCCAAATCATTTTCATTTTGTCTTGAAGCAACTCGTAGATGGCGGAATAGCTAAATTTATGCAGAAGTTACAGGGTGGCTACACATATTATTTTAACGTAAAAAATTCTCGCACGGGAGCGCTTTTTCAGGGAACCTTTAAATCACATCACATTGGTAATGAAAATTACTTTAATAAAATTATTGGATACGTAAACAAGAATTACCAAATTCATAATATTCCAAAATCTAAAATAGATTTTATTTTTGCAAGTGATCAGGAATATGAAAACAATGATTTTAAAATTGTCTCCAAAGAAGAAGGAGAAAGAATTTTGGATGTTTTTAATGGAAGTAAAAACTTTAAAAAACATTGTGATGAAATTGTTTCTATCATTAGAGAGGAGAGAGGGAAGACGTCTCTTTTAGAAGAAGACAGTCTTCCGACAGAGCCTAAGGCACTGGCTGGATGAATAAATAAGTTTTTATGTTAATATATTCTTATGTATAACCACGAACCGAAAAATTACATATGCCCATTTTGTTTGATTGTTAAAGGCGTAGAAAATGAAAAAGTTTACACTAAACAAGCAGATATAATTTATAAAGATAAATTTGTAACAGCTTTTGTTTCCGCGGGTTGGTGGCCCAATAAAAACAAAGCGCACATTATTGTTATTCCCAACAAACACATTGAAAACATTTATGATTTACCATTAGATATATCTAATAAAGTTCATGCTCTGGAAAAACAAGTTGTCATAGCTTTGAAAAAAGTTTACAAATGCGACGCAGTAAGCTCGAGACAGCACAATGAACCAGCCGGAGATCAGGATGTGGCATTATCATATAAACGTATTTCCACGTTACAAAAACGACAAACTTTATTTAGTACCTTGTGAAAAGATGGGGCTAAGTACTCTCGAAGAGAGAAAACCCTATGCAGATAAATTAAAAAAGTATTTTGCATAATAAAATTATGGATAAAACTAATTTAACGACAAAAGAAGCGTTGAGCATACTGGAAACAGCATCTGATTTTCAATTGGGGGCAGAAAAAGTAGAAAGATTTGTTGGT
>JBAPNK010000090.1:0-2565 GCA_049279095.1 Minisyncoccia bacterium | reverse complement strand
ACGCAATCTTGCTCGATCAAGCCAACAAAAAAAATCTGCTGGTGCGGCAGGATGATGAGTGGTTGAAAAAGAAATAAAAATGTGACTCTACTGGGGATCGCACCCAGAGTTGAAGCTTGAGAAGCTTCCGTCCTGACTATTAGACGATAGAGCCATTTTGAGAATATAGCATTTTTAGGAAAAAATTAAAAATGTTCAACACTCGGTGTTGAACATTTTATTCTTCCAATTGCGGTTTCTCCACTTCGAGCAGCGTTAATTCCGGCGATGCGCCGGCGATGCGCAAAACATCTTTGTCGATTTTTTTCAATTCTTTGTTAGAAGCGCCATAATGATTGGCGACGGTGTTGATGGCGTTGCCGAGCTTGACATGATATTCGCTGTAAGCTTTCAAATGTTTTCCTAAATCTTCCACTTTTTTGATTATTTCTTTGGCGGATTCTTCAATTTTGAAAGCCTTGAAACCGTAAAGGACCGATTGCAGATAGGCCATAAAAGTCGTCGGCGAAACGATGATCACTTTTTTCTCATTGTAAGCGTAGTCCACCAAGTTGCGGGTGTTGACTTTGATCGAGCCGACTTCATTGACCAACAAATCATAATAAATCGCTTCGGCGGGAATGTACATAAAAGCGAAAGGCAAAGTGCCTTCATCGGGGCGGACATATTTGGCGGTTTCGTCGATGCGTTTTTTTAAATCGTTTTTGAATTCTTTTTCCAGTTCTTCGCGCTGGCGATCGTCGATAGCGTGCACCACCCGGTCGTAATTGTCCAGAGAAAATTTCGCGTCGATCGGAATGATGCCTTCTTTGGCGATGATCACCGCGTCCACAGTTTCCTTATTCTTGAATTCATACTGCATTTTGTATTGTCCCGGCGCCAAGGTATTGGAAAGAATCAGCTCGAGCGACGCTTCGCCCCAATTGCCGCGCTGTTTTTGATGCTTCAATGTTTTTTCCAAGTCGCCGAGCTTTTCGGCGATGGTCACGAATTGCCGGGTGGCTTCGTTGGTTTTGGTCTGCTCGCGGGCGACATCCACTAAGCTTTTGTTCATCTGCTCATTAATGTCTTTCAAAAGTTTTTGCGAATCGGAAAACTGAATCCGCACGGCGTCCTGCATATCCCGGCGGGATTCGTTTAATTTAGAATCCAGCGTTCGCGCCAGTTCGGACATTTGCTGTTGCAAAAGCAGAAATGAATCGTTTTTCTCTGCCGGTTCCGCCGGTTTTTCTTTTTTGCGCGAGAAAAAAGCATAAGCGATTATCCCGCCGATTAAAATTCCGAAAATTATTAAAAGGGTTTGCATGTTTTTAATTTTAACATAAATAATTACCACCCCCTAGCCCCCTCCTTGACCAAGGAGGGGGAGAAATGCAATACGAACACTTATGATAACAATTTACAACATAAAAAAATTATTTGAACGACGAAAAGAATTGAGAAATAATAGCACTCCGCAGGAAACTTTATTATGGTCAAAATTAAAAAATTCTCAAATTGGTTTGAAATTCAGACGCCAACATAGCATTGGGGGATATATTGTTGATTTTTATTGTCCGTCAAAAAGGTTGGTAATTGAAATTGATGGTTCTCAGCATTTTACAAAAGATAACCGGGAATATGATAAAATACGAACTTATTTTTTTACAGGACTTCATATAAAAGTTTTGCGTTTTACTAACACCGAGATAAATACAAATCTTGACGGAGTTTTGCAAAAGATAATTTCAATAACCAAAACCCCCTCCTTAACTAAGGAGGGGGTAGGGGGTGGTGATTATTTCTCTAGATAATGTTTCAAAGTATAAATCCAATCTTCGTCGATCTGATCGCCGGCGAGTTTTTGGGCTAAGAGCCATTCCAAATATTT
The DNA here is from genome assembly GCA_049279095.1 of Minisyncoccia bacterium. Lineage (GTDB taxonomy): Bacteria > Patescibacteriota > Minisyncoccia > Phycocordibacterales > UBA9973 > UBA9973. Next base: position 695 of record JBAPNK010000090.1, on the reverse strand, counting down.
GCGGTCAACCACCGTCACCTCGTCTATTTTTTTGCCGTTGTGTTTGCCGAAGTTGAAAATTCGCAAGAGGGAAGGATGGGAAGAAATTTCGATCATTTTTTCTACAACTTTCTCATCTGTGATTTCCATTCCTTTGGACCCTGAGATCATTTCTTCCGTTATTTTATTTTTGATATATTCAAAAAGTTTTTCCAAAACCAAGACATCGCCGAGCGCGTCGTGCGCGGTCGCTTCCACATCCAAGTCGAGCAAATAGCGCAAGTATTGCAACTTGTATTGCGCCATTTTGTTTTCTTTGTCCAAATATCGGACCATTCGCAGAGTGCAAATAAATTTTTTCGGTTCGATGCCTTCCTTTTTGACCATCATTAAATCAAAAGGCGCGTTGTGCGCGACGACAATGGAATTTTTATCTTCGAAAAGTTTTTTGATTTTCGGCCACTCGTTGCTCTCGCGAAAGGCGGGCCGATTTTCGACCATTTTATTGGTGATGTGATGAATTGCCGAGACCTCCGGCGGAATTTTAATTTCCGGTTTGTAAAATGCGGCGAAACTCTCGTCGTCGATCTTGTAGGCGATCTGAACCAAAAAATCTTTTTGTTCGTTGCCGGTGGTTTCGGTGTCAAAAAATATCAACTTCTGTTTTTTTTCTTGCATTTCTTTATTTTAGCATATTTGCTATGATATGGGTATGT
>JBAPNK010000089.1:0-6648 GCA_049279095.1 Minisyncoccia bacterium | reverse complement strand
ATGCCTTATCCACGCCGCCAGCGTTCATCCTGAGCTAGGATCAAACTCTAACTAAAAGTTAATTAGAACGAAACAAAACAAAAAACAGCAATGTAATTTGTTCATGTGTTGTCCTAGCTCTTTGAAATTTTCATTACTCAAAAAAACAGAACAGACTTGCACCTGTTCTCAGAAATTCATTTTGTTGTCAAAGAATGGGTACTTGTCCCGCCGAAGCGAGAAAATTAAAACGCCATTCCATAAAGGAAAGACGCTAGGAAAAGTATATACTAATGAAAAATCATTGTCAACATTAAAAATAACCTGTAAGATATAGATATATGGCAATAAAATTAATTTATTTTGTGCGGCATGGTCAAACAGAAAATAACGCCAAAGATATCCGGCAAGGCCCGAGCGGACCTTTAACAGAAAAAGGCCGGGCGCAAGCTTTGGCGACTGCCAAAAGATTTCCGAAACACAAAGGGCGGCCGCAAGTTATTCTCGCGAGCCCGTATGAACGGACGATGGAAACAGCCGAAATCATCGCAGGAGAATTGAAAATGCCGATAGAAATTTTAAACCTGCTGGTGGAAAGAAGAAATCCAACGGAGATCGTCGGGCACTCCGGCAAAGATCCGGAAGTTAAGCAAATTATCGACCGCATCGACAAAAGCTATCATCCGGACGATCTGCGGATTTCAGACGAAGAAAATTTTATGGATCTGAAAGAAAGAGCCAAAGAATTATTGTTCTATATTTTAGGCCGGCCGGAAAAAAGAATGATTATGGTTACTCACGGAATTTTTTTGAAAATGGTCGCTTCTTATATGCTCTACGGCGAAAAATTAACCGCTTCGCAATATAATAATTTGAGCTATCTAAACCCGATCAACAATGCCGGCATGGCGATTTGTTCTCACACCACATATTTTTTGAACTACAAAAAACCGGAATGGAAAATTTTAGTCTGGAACGATTTGGATGAAAAAGAAGAGGAAAAAGAAAGCTGAAATTATTTTAAGTTTTTTTCGCGCATAACAGAATATTTTCCCGAACCGGTCATCATCAGCGCAAAGGCTGCAAAAAACATCAAAAACGGCAGCATCACCATCGTGAAATTATCGCGCAATAAATAAATCGCGACCAGCATAACGATTGAAAGCAGTTTGGCGGCGACGCGGGTGTAAATTCCGATTCCCAAAAGCACTGTGATTCCGCCCAAAAGTTCCACCCATGAAGCGAGGTATGCCCAAAAAGCGGAGAAGCCGAGCGTCGCGAAAAATCCGACGGTCGCATGCATATCGGAAACTTTCATCCAGCCGGTCGCAATAAAAATCGCGCCGACGCCAAAACGCAAAAACAATAAACCGGTATCCGCATTCACCCATGAAAACTTTTTATACATTCTTTCAATAAAATTGGTCATGCTAATATTATAGCATATTTTTTATTTTCCACCCTGATGTTTGAAAAATTCCACTTGCCGCAATCGCTTCAAAGCCTCGTCACGCGTCTTATACGGCCCGCCTAAATTTTTGCGAGTTTTTTCCGAAAGCACATGATAGCCGTCTTTGCGTTTGAGGATCATAAAGTTAAAAACAATATAGTTAAATACTTTTCAAATAAAAAATAATCTTTGTTATAAAACTCTCATAATCGTTAAGAATGACTCTTTCGCCAAAATTTTCTTTTATGTTGCGGGATAGCTTTATATCAATATTATTCTTATCTAAATAATATTTTTTATACTCTTTTTTAGTAGTGATAAATTTTTTATTTAAATTGGGAAATTTTACCATAAAAATTAGCGTTTTTATGGGTGTATGAAAAAATAAATCCTCGTCATCCTTCGATAATTTAAGGTACTTATCAATATTGTGTTTTGTAATTTTTTCCCATTTTTCTATTTTTCCCTTGTTATCATAATAGGGCATCTCATCTGGCAAAATTAAAATCTGAAAATACTTTTTTTTATTGGCTCGTATATTTGCTGTTTCTCCCAACATATTTTCAAAGTAATTATTAGAATTTTGAGAGTAATTATTCATCACGAATTTTACACCAACTCCCGCTAAGTCAATTTTATTTTTAAAAATTGTGATATCAACTTTCTTTTCCATATACCTACCATTTATTTTGGCTTCTTTTCCATTTCCTAAACCAAGGGATAAAATAGTGTATCCATTTCCCAACTTTTTTTCTATGTCTTTTGCTATTGCTCCGTGAAGTATTACCAATTTTGCATTACTTCTAGAATGAGTATTTAAAAACTTAACAAATGAACTACTTATTATTTTCAAAAAATCTTTGTTATTCATATAATTTTTTATAATAATGCTGGTTGAACTTTAAAAAATTGAGGATGTATAAAATCTACTAAAAAACTTTTGGCATACGACTTATAGCCTCCTCGATAACTTTTGGAAACAGAATCAATATGCTCTTTCATTAAAGCAGAATTAAGGGCTTCGCACAATTCGTAAAGGTTAATATTGTTTTTTGGTTTAATACAATAGCCGGCATAAAAACTGGTTTTCTCATCTTCAATCACATAAAAACGAGGAGTTAAGTTCATTGTGCTGGTTATGATTTTTTTGCCGAAGCTTGTTTTCAATCCCTGACTTCTGCCAAAAGCGTAAAATTCCTCGTAGTCTTTTGCACCACCCTTGTCTCTGGTTTCTAAAATCGGACGTTGTTTAAGAAAATACTTGTACGCTTCTGGATATTTTATTTGAAAAATGTTTTTTGATATTATTTTTGCGTTTTCATAAGGAAAAATCATGAATAAATTTTGATTTTCGCCCTTGTATGTAGACGCTTTAATAATTGGAACACAAAGATTTTTTTCTATCTTGAATTCATTAAAATGGTGATATTTCGTATCACTTTTTTCCGGAGAAAAAATATAAACTTCGTCTTTTAGTGTTGCAATTCCATAATGGATATCGGCAATGTCTTGAAGTTTGGAATATTTTTGATTAAATTCAATAATTTTATTCAAATATCTTTTATCAAAAAATTCCCATCTTTCTGCTTTCATATGCTGTTTTGATATTTTTTTATAGTCAATATTTTCAAAATCATTTTTAAAATTTTCTGCGTACAGAAATTCGGCAACCTCTGTCTTGCTTAACAAGGTAATAGCTGTATACGCAGTAGCATCTTTAAATACTTGGTAGTGGTCAAAATTGATTATTTTCAAAAGATGCGGCAAAAGTAAATTGCGCAAATTTTTTCCGGCCGCGGAGTAGAAATGGGAATTCGGAGTAATAAAACAAATTTTTCCATTTTCATTTAGTAAATTTAGCGCTTGTTCAAAAAAACAAAAATATAAATCAATCGAGCCGTTTAGGGCAGTAATATATTTTTTTTGCAGTTGTTCTCGTCTTTCGTTTAAATTTTGAATACGAACATACGGCGGATTGCCAATAATAAAATCAAATTTTTCCGAAAAATTATGAAAACAAAAATCGTCAACGATCGCATTGAATTTATTGATTTTATTTTTTGACAATTTTTGCAGATTTTGTTTAGTTTTTTCTATATATTCTTTTGATATATCTGTAAAATAAATATTGTCTTCTATCACTTTTTCAATTTTTTTCCCGGATAATTTTGCAAATTTTTGAGCAGCAAGAACTGCAAAGACTCCCTCACCACAACCAGTGTCTAAAATTTTTTCTTTTCCATTTAGTTTTTTACTAGCCAATATTTCGTCAACCATAAAATCAGCCACCCATTCGGGAGTAAAAATTACACCATTTTGTTTTTTTGTAACTAAATTCATACTTATATTATATCTTCTTTTAAATCTTTACACAAACCGATTTTTTCATTTTCATTTTTATCTTTTTTTGATATAATTGACTCTGTGAGAAACCTTATATTTTCTAATAAATCATTTACTGATAAGCTTTCTAGGGTGATACTAGTATTGACATTAATATGTTTTGTAGATAAAATCGCTGTAGCGATTTTATCTTGATTTCTCTTTCTATTCCCCGTCCAAAATCCCCCACGGGTGCAATGTTAGTTTTGAAATATCCTGCTATCTCACCTATTCAAATAAGTGATTTTCAGTTGCAGAATTGTCGCAAATGTTACCCAGAGCAGATATGGGATTTGGAAATAGAAAATCCAGGGCGCGTAGAAGAAAATCATTATCATCGCCCAAATGAGCGTGCCTAAAACTAGCAAAACGTCTAGCGCCGGCAATAAATTATTTTTTAATCTGAATTCGAGCGGTGTGAAAGCCAAATTGAAAATAAGATTCAAGACGAACGGCAGAATAATTATTAACGGAATTTGTTTTTGATAAGCCAGCAGAAAAACTTTTCCGAAAGAAATAAAAATGAGAATGTAGAGCGCGCTCCACACCGGTCCGAACAGCCACTTCGGTGGCGCCCATTTAGGTTTTTTTAATCGCGAATACCAATGATAAGCATTCATAGTTTCTATTTTACCACTTTTTTAATCTTCTACCACTAAAAGTTTGCTCGGATGATGATGCCCATTGACGATGCGGATTTTTAATTTGGCGACTTTGAAATGAAGCGCGAGAAGTTGGATGACGCGCGCGTTGGCCATATTTCGCTCCGCTTTTTCTTTGACGAAAATTTCAAAATGATCTTTTGATTTTTGCCTAAAAAGTTCTTGGCTGGCGCTGGAGACAACTTTTACATGAATGTATTGCATTCAATTAGAAATTATCCGTTAGCGGACTGCCGAGACCGGTCACATAATCATAATGCTTGCGCGCGGAACAATAATAGCCGCAGTCGCCGTTTGTGCCGGCGGTGATATCGCGGAAATATTTGGCATCGCTAGCTCCACTTTTATCCGAATACAGATTCGCCAGATTAATGCCATTTCCGAGCGCCGCAATGGCCGCCCATTGCGGAGAACCGGCGGAAGTTCCGCCGACCACATACCATTTGCCTTTTGCTAATATCGGAAATCCGGAAGACGGATCCGCGTCATAAGACACATCGGGAATCGCGCGCATCCCGGCCGCTTTAGGAATGGAATAACCGTTTTGAAAATCCGGTTCTTTTTCATACGCACTCACTCCGCCGCCGCTGCCAGCCCAAGCATTTTCTTTGGAAAAAGTTTTATCATTTTTTAAGGAGATGGTTGTGCCGCCGACGCCGATCACGAAAGGACTTGATGCCGGCCAAGAAGCGCCCGCGCCGTTATCTCCAGAAGAAGCGAAAAATGGCGCGCCGGAAACACTTTTGAAATGCGAATCGAGCGTCGTCTCTTCCGGAAATTCCGCTCCGCCCCAGCTCATCGAGATGGCGCTCGCGTCTTTTACTGTATCCGCGTAATCTATGGCTTTGAGTAAATTCGCGCCGGACGGCGTCGTTGCTTCCACCAAAAGAATTTTAGCATTCGGCGCAATCGCGTGCGACCATTCGATATCAAGCGAGGTTTCCATCGCCCAACCGCTGTTTACTTTTACCGCACTTGTCATTGGATGTTTGGTAAAACAGCCGTTCGTAGTTGTGCAAGCCGGCAAATTAAATTGCGAACTAAAAGCATTCAAATCTTTTTCTATAGTCGTGTCATCATAAGCGCCGATGATCACGATCGTGCCGTGCCCGCCGGACGCCGGTAAATTATAAAAACTTTTTATTTGCGTTGGCGTCATGCCATTTGGAGTTTTCGTTGCTCCGCCTAAAATATGAATCGGCGGCCGGCCTTTGTAATTTGAGAAATGATAACTTGCATTAACATTTTTTAGATTTAGAAATAAAAAAGACAAAACAAAACCAAATAAAATTAAAAATTTTTTCATATATTTATATTGTGGATAACTTTGACTTTTAATTTCTTAATATGATATACTATCGTTAGCACTTGGATGGGCTTGCCCTCTCACGGTCAATGTTTATCCAAACCGTAGCCAAGTGCCACTAAAGAATCTGCCATAAGGCGGATTTTTTAGTTTCTGGTAATTTTTAATCATCTTCCGGATTACCATAATTCATTTTTCTTTTGCCGGTTACTTTATCAATTTTCCAATGTGGAATGATACTCCAAAAATATTTAGACGCAGTACCAACTTTTTTTACAATTATTCGCACCCTGACTCCTTCCAACACAGCCACAAATTCGTAATAATTTACATCGACCAATATTTTTTCATTTCGATGATTGCTTCTATTTAATTCAAAAATTTTTCGCTCTGAAAAACCCTGAATAGTACTTGATAATTTTAGTATTTTAGGCGCAAGGTGCAATAACTTTAATCGTATGTATTGGTCGTCCCGCGCGCGAGCATGATTCTTGCTTTTAAATTTTAGGTGTTCAAGACCTTTGGCGTTAAAAATTATTTTTTCTTTGAAGTATGGACAATAAATTTCACCGATTGATTTATATAATTCTTCACTTTTAGATTTAATACTATTAAATTGTTCGTCAGTAAATTGAAGCATGGATTATTAATTTAATTAAACCACACACAAATTAATACTTTTTGTTTTCTCAATAACTTTTCCATCATTATCATAAGCAATTGTGAAAAATACTGTACCATCTTTGGGATTAAGAATGTGCTGAATAATGGGACGAATGGATGGAAATAAATCTTGTTTTAATACTTCATTAGCATCTAAATAAACAAATTCTCCTTCTTCTGTTTTTATAATTTCACCTGATTCATAG
>JBAPNK010000088.1:0-2427 GCA_049279095.1 Minisyncoccia bacterium | reverse complement strand
AAGGGCGGGGTGGTGATTTTAATTCTGAATTACCACCCCCAACCCCCTCCTTAGTCAAGGAGGGGGCGAAATTCTTCCTGGAAATATTTTTAATCGCAATTATAGCCGAGTCTACTTTTGGCGCCGGTGAAAAATACCGCGCCGGCACCTTCATTATCATTTTTGGTTCTCCATACGCTTTGACGGAAATGGAAAGCAGACTTTCTTTCTTGCCCGCCGTAGCCTTGGCGGAGGAGGGGTTGTTTCCCATAATTCTTTTGGCAACTTCGTTTTGCACCATCAAAATCATTCGCTCCGGCTGTTTTTTTTCCGTCAGAAATTTTTTCAAAATCGCGCCGGTGATGTTGTAAGGTATATTGGCGATGATTTTGTAATGCAACCCCTCAGCCCCCTTATCAGGGGAGATTAAGAGGGGGTTGAATTTCAATATGTCTTCATTAATCAAAATTAATTTTTTATCTTTTATTTCTTTCTCAAATTTTATTTTCAAAAATTCAAAAAGTTCTCGGTCTTTTTCCACCGCGATTATTTTTGAGCAAGGACTACCCTTGCTCACTTCTGCTAAAAGCTTAGATGTCAATGCGCCTTTGCCCGGGCCGATTTCCAAAATAATATCGTCCGGTTTTATTTCTCCGGCCTCCACGATTTTTCTCAAAGCCGGTTCCGATTTCAAAAAATTTTGCCCGAGCGATTTTTTAGCTTGGTGTGTCATTGTTATTTGGCAAAAATCGCGCCGATAATTAAAAGAAGATAGATCATATACACAACGAAAGCTTTCCACTCTTTGTAATTTTCTTGATTAATGAAATGCCACGAAAAAATACTGGCGACGATAGCCGGAATATAAAGATAGGAAAAATTAAAATACCAAGGGATTAAAAGAAAGAAAAAACAAATAATTCCGGCGATGATTTTTTTTGCTTTTTTTATTCCCAAGATCGTCGGCAGGGTTTTTATTCCGTCGGCGCGGTCTCCTTCCACATCTTTAATATCGCGGATATTGGCAACGGCGGTGAAGAAAATAATAATTGCTAAAACCAGACTGGGCGAAAAAGCGAGAACGCTCGGATCTTGATTGACCAAGAAAAATCCAGCCAAGATAACAGACAGACAAGCTAAACTGACCAAGAATGAATTTAGAATTACGAATCTTTTTAAACGCAATGGCGGATTGGAATAAATAAAATAAACCAACAAAAAGAAACAGACAAAAAATAGAACATAATGGCTGGAAGAGTAAGCGCAAAGGAAAGCAAAAAGCAAAAATATTTTTGAGGCGAAGCTTAAATCGTTTTTGGACAATTCTTTGGCGACGATAGGGCGATTTTTATTTGAGACCGAATCGATTGTTTCATCATAAATATCATTTTGGCAAACACTGAACAACCAAGCAAAAACAAAAGACAGAAAAGCCAAAAAATAACACTGCAGATCTACCCAATTTATGGACCAAGCGGAGGTGGCGAACACCGTGCCAAGAAGAAATAAGAGAAAAAAATGAAAAATTCTTTCCGGCCGGCTGTTTTTTATTAGAGCTACAAACTTTTTCCGCTCCGCCAGAAAAAATAACAGCGCGACGGCGAGCATGGCTATGATGGTGTTAATGCCGAGCATTATTTTATTAAAGCCCAAATCAAACAGTCCCAAGTTGGGCGCGGTAAACGACGGGTAAAGGTTGTTTTGAATGATATGGGACGAAGAAATTAATTGCAGAATTGTATCAGTAGGATTATTTTGCGACGCGGATAATAGGGCGACAAATGATGGCATGGAAACAAGGAAAAAAATGAAGCAATAAAATACAACCGCTGCGGCAATCGCGCGCGAAATTTTTTTTGTATTCAGATAAACGAACAGATAGCAAAAAATAATTCCCAAAACAGTTTCAATTTGCACACCCAGAGTAATGCCATATGCTGTATGTCCTCCAAAAAAAGTAAAAAATCGGAAAACTAATTCTTTGCCGGGGATAATCAGATAAGTTATGATATGTCCGCCGATTCCTCCCGAAACAAGGTCAATAATCGGCGCGAGACAAATAATAAATAATCCAAAAATACAAACTGCTGATACTTCTTTTAAACTGGTTTTGCCGAAGAACAGCAGAATGATCATCAATATCAGCGTGCTCCCAAGATAGAAAACGCTGTAATGAACAATGGTTGGTATGTCTATTAAAGCGAAGCTTTTAAGCCGAAAGCTGGAAAACTGTTCCAAAAATGTTCTAATTAACACTATGCCAACCAAAGAAATAATCCATGATTCAAAAGTTAGTGGAATAGATCGAGCATATGCGCGCAGTTTTTCCATAAGAAAACTATAACACAAATTAAAAGTGAATGATATTTACAAATAAATCGTTTTTAATAAATTTTTCTCGCCTTCCCTTTCCAATAAATCCGGTGGGATGTCGGCGATGAATTCCGA
>JBAPNK010000087.1:0-26100 GCA_049279095.1 Minisyncoccia bacterium | reverse complement strand
ATTAAAACCGGTCGGCCTCCCGCTGAAATTACTAAAAAAAATACCGACACATTTCGCAAGCAATTAAAGTCGATCGGTTTTTCTTTCGATTGGTCGCGGGAAATTAATACCACCGATCCAAAATATTACAAATGGACGCAGTGGATATTTTTGCAGTTTCTTAAAAAAGGTTTGGCCTATAAAGCCAAGATGGCGATAAATTGGTGTCCGAAAGATAAAATCGGTTTAGCCAATGAAGAAGTCGTTGGCGGTTGTTGCGAACGGTGCGGGACGCCGGTCCAAAAAAGAGAAAAGGAACAATGGATGCTCGCGATTACCAAATATGCCGATCGGCTCGATAAAGACTTGGACACCGTGGACTATTTACCGCAAATAAAATTAGCGCAGAGGAATTGGATCGGGCGAAGCGAAGGCGCAGAGATTGAATTTGAAATTCAAAATTCCACCTACCCCCTGACCCCCTCCCAAAGGGAGGGGGAATTCGGGTATCACACCACTGACCCAAAAACATGGCGGGCTTTACAAGATCGTGTTTTAGAAATGAGAAATAATCCGACTGAAGCTGAGGAAAAATTGTGGCAAGCTTTGAGAAAAAATTTAACAGGATATCATTTCAGAAGACAGCAAATAGTTAATAGATTCATTGTTGATTTTATTTGTCTCACGAAAAATTTAATTATAGAAGTTGACGGTGATATTCATGATTTACAAAAAGAAAAAGATAAGGAACGAGCGAATATTCTTAAAATACTTGGTTTTAAAATTATTAGATTTAGAAATGAAGAAGTTTTACATGACATAGCTAGTGTAGTTAAAAAAATAGAGAATGAATTAAAAGCCCTTCCCTTTGGGGAGGGTTTGGGAGGGGTTGAATTTGGTTCTTCCTCTCCTTTGGGGAGGTTAGGAGGGGTTAAGGTTTTCACCACCCGTCCGGACACAATTTTTGGCGCGACATATTTGGTGCTGGCGCCGGAACATGAACTGGTTTTGAAATTAAAAAATGAAATTAAAAATTGGAGCGAAGTTGAAAAATATATTCAAGAAGTTCGAAATAAAACCGATATTGAACGGACGGCGGAAGAAAAAATAAAAACAGGCGTGGAATTAAAAGGAATAAAAGTTATCAATCCCGCCAATACACAGGCGTTGCCTGTGTGGATCGCCGATTATGTTTTGCCGCATTACGGCACCGGCGCGATCATGGCGGTGCCGGCTGATGATGAAAGAGACAGAGAATTTGCGGAAAAATTTAAATTATCGATAGTAAAAGATTACAAAAAAGCTGGTTTTGAAGATTTTGGAAAAAAGATTACTAAATTCAAGTTGCGCGATTGGGTTTTTTCGCGTCAGCGATATTGGGGTGAGCCGATACCGGTTGTCAATTGCGAAAAATGCGGATTGGTGCCGGTGCCGGAAAAAGATTTGCCAGTGAAATTGCCGAAAGTTAAAAATTATCAGCCGACAGATAGCGGCGAATCACCCTTGGCTAATATTACCAAATGGGTAAATACTAAATGTCCGAATTGTGGCGGTAAGGCCAAAAGGGAAACGGACACGATGCCAAACTGGGCTGGGTCAAGTTGGTATTATTTGCGTTACACAGATCCAAAAAATGCAAAAGAATTTGCCAGTAAGAAAAATTTGAAATACTGGACGCCAGTGGACTGGTACAACGGCGGCAATGAACACACCACGCTACATCTTTTGTATTCCCGTTTTTGGCATAAATTTTTATATGATTTGAAATTGGTGCCGACATCCGAACCCTATAAAAAACGCACTTCGCATGGAATGATTTTGGGCGAAGGGGGAGTAAAGATGTCCAAAAGTTTGGGCAATGTGATCAATCCGGATGAGATTGTGAAAACTTACGGCGCAGACACCTTGCGGATTTACGAAATGTTTATGGGTCCGTTTGATCAATCGGTCGCTTGGTCCGCGGAAAGCATCATCGGCTCGCGAAGATTTTTGGAACGAGTTTGGAATTTGCAATATAAAGTCCAAAAAAATAAAAAATACACGGAATTTGAAATTGAGAAAACAATAAAGAAAGTATCGGAAGATATTGAGGAAATGAAATTCAATACGGCAATTTCGGCGCTGATGATTTTTGTAAATGAAATTGGTAAACTTGAATCTATTTCCCAAATTGCGTATGAAAAATTCTTGCAAATTCTCGCGCCCTTCGCGCCGCATATTGCGGAAGAAATTTGGCAAAAGCTGGCTCCTCAAGGTCGAACCTTGGGCTCCCTTAAGGTTCGACCTTTTCCCGCCAGCATCCATCTTTCCGCGTGGCCAAAATGGGACGAAAATTTAACTAGAGACGAAGAAATAAAAATCGCGGTGCAGATAAACGGCAAAGTTCGGGCGGAGATTATGATTCAAGCGGATGAAGATGAAGAAGAAATTAAAAAACAAGTTTTGGCAAACGAAACGGTCTTAAAATACATGACTGGCAAAAATATTCAAAAAATCATTTATGTCAAAAATCGGCTTATGAACATTGTTTTATAATTTTTTACTTGCGTTTTTTTATTGGTTTAGGGTATAATATGAATTATGCGCACAAATATATTTGATCGGTTGTCTTTTTTATCATTATTTTTAGTTATCGTTTTGCTTCCGATTTTTTGTCTGCCTTGGACCAATTTCCCGGTAGAAACTTCCAAGGGTTTGCTTTTGGTTATTGGCTTGGCGGCTTCCGTAATTTTTTGGGCGATCGCCCGATTTTCGGACGGGAAAATAATTCTGCCGAGATCCTGGCTGATCGTTTCCGGTTTTGCCGTCGCTTTTGTAATTCTCCTTTCGGCGATGTTTTCCAAAAATTCTCAAGTGTCTTTTTTCGGCACGATGTTTGATCTCGGCTCTTTTTGGTTTATTTTTTGCGGTTTTATTTTAATGCTGATGTCGGCGATTGTTTTTCGCACTCCGCAAAAAGCGAAAATGGTTCTGCTCGGAACGATTTTATCTTCCGCCTTGGTTTTGATTTTCCAATCCATTCGTTTGTTTCTGCCCAATCCTTTGTCCTTGGGAATTTTCGCGGACAAAACCGGCAATGTTTTGGGCTCTTGGAACACGCTTGGTTTTTTCGCCGGCTTTGCCGCCTTACTGTTTCTTTTGGTGATTGAATTTTTCCCGATTTCCAAAGTGGAAAAAATTCTGCTGCAAATTTTTATTTTGATTTCCGTTTTTTTGGCGGCGGCGGTGAATTTTCCGATGGTTTGGATATTGCTCGGAATTTCCTCTTTGATTCTTTTTGTTTACAAAGTTTCCACGGGCTTGAAATTAGCCGGAGAGGAAAGGGAGAACAAGCCTTTTCCTTTGACTTCTTTCGCAGTGGTGATAATTTCTCTATTGTTCTTTTTGTCTTCCGGTTTTGTCGGCAACTTTATTCCGAATCGTCTGCAAATAACCAATGCCGAAGTCAGTCCGACTCTCGGAGCGACAATGTCCATCGCCAAAGGCGTGCTGGCAAAATATCCTTTATTCGGCATCGGCCCGAATCGTTTTGCGGAAGCCTGGTCTTTATATAAACCGCAAGCAATCAATAATACCCAATTTTGGAATGTTTCTTTCAGTTCCGGTTCCGGCTTATTGCCGACCTTGGCGGCGACCACCGGCGGCTTGGGAATTCTGGCGTGGGTTATTTTCCTGATTTTGTTTTTGGCGGTTGGCGTGAAGTCGGTATTTTCCAGCGTCAAGAACGGAATGAATTGGGAAATGATGGCGTTTTTTATTCTGTCGCTTTATTTGTTTATCGCTTCGTTCTTTTATTTCACCGGCGTGGCGATATTTTTATTGTCTTTGGCTTTTACCGGAATTTTTGTCGGGCTGGCAACTCATAATTCCGAAAAAGAAATAATGATTTCTTTCCTGAATGATCACCGCAAGAGTTTTTTCTCGATTCTGCTTCTGATTCTTTTGGTTATGACCTCAATCTCTTTGTCTTTCACTTATCTGGAACGGTTTGTTTCCATTGCTTATTTCGGCAAAGCGCTCTCCGCGTCGAGCGAACCGATTGCGGAAGATTCCATTAACAAAGCTCTGACTTTATATCCGAACGATTTGTATTTCCGCACTTACGCGCAAATTTATCTGGTGAAATTGAGTTCCATCGCCAATAAAGGCGCGAATCTCTCCGACGCCGACAAAGCTGATCTCCAAACTGCTTTCAGTCAAGCGGTGAACAGCGCCCAATTGGCGACGACTTATGATGCGACAAACTATTTGAATTTCCAGTTGCTGGGTTCGGTGTATCAATCTGTCGGAACGCTTGGCGTCAAAGACGCGGACAGCAACGCGGTCTTGGCTTATCAAAACGCTTCCAATTTGGACCCGCTCGATCCCAGCTTGAAATTGGCGATGGCGAGCGCGTCTTTTGCGAATGGCGATGTGCCGGACGCGAAGACTTACGCAAATCAAGCTTTGACGCTCAAGCCGGATTATGTGGACGCATTGGTGACCTTGTCGCAAATTGCCAAGAGTTCCGGCGATAATGCCGGAGCCTTGAATTACGCGCAACAAGCCTTGTCCATCACTCCGACCGATCAGAATTTGATTCAATATGTCAATTCGTTAAGCAGTCCGGTTTCAAATCCAACAGTTGCTCCCGCTCGCGCGCCAACTCCCAATAAAACTAAAAAATAATTTGCAACGGAATGGAGAGAATTCTGAAAATTTTCACCAAAGAGTCGGGTAGTGTCAATCAGGCGGCGCTGCTTTTGGGCATATTGGCTTTGGCGGCGGACATTTTGGCGCTTTTTCGAGATCGCTCTATCGCGCATTTTATCGGTCCAACACCGCAGCTTGACGCTTATTACGCGGCTTTTCGCGTGCCGGATCTTATTTTCGTTTGCATCGCTTCATTGGCTTCCATCACCGTCTTGATTCCTTTTATCTCCGCCAAAATGCGAGGTGGCGCGGTAACGAAGGAAGCGGAAAATTTTTTAGGCGAGGTGTTCACCGTTTTCTTGATCGGAATGATTTTAGTGGCCGGCATTCTTTTTTTTCTGATGCCCCATCTGATCTTTTTTATCGCGCCCGGTTTTACTCCGGCTTTTGCCGCGCAAGCGATTACGCTTTCCCGCATTATGCTGCTCTCGCCGATTCTGCTCGGGCTTTCCAATCTTTTCGGCACCATCACCCAGCTTTTTCATCGATTTTTTATTTTTTCTTTGAGCCCGATTTTTTACAATCTCGGCATTATTGTCGGGGCGGTAATTCTCTATCCAATTTTCGGGATTTATGGTTTGGCTTATGGAGTGATTCTGGGAGCCCTTATTCATTTTCTGATTCAAGCCGTCGCTTCGCACTATTGCGGATTTACGCCCAAATTTTCTTTGACCATTCATTTTGCGGAAATTAAAAAAGTGGCCATAACTTCTTTGCCGCGGACTTTGGGTCTGGCTTTCAACAATGTGGCGGAGATTTCCATGACTGCCTTCGCTTCATTTTTGGCGGCCGGTTCCATTTCCATTTTTAATTTTTCTTTCAATCTGCAATCGGTGCCGCTCGGCATCATCGGCGTGTCTTACGCGACGGCGGCTTTTCCGACTTTGGCGCAATCCATCGGAGAAGGACGGCACGATCATTTTAACGCTCATCTGAAATCCTCCGCGCGGGCGATTGTTTTTTGGTCCATTCCGGCAACCTTTTTATTTATTGTCTTGCGGGCGCAGATTGTGCGGGTGGTGCTCGGTTCCGGAGCTTTTTCCTGGAATGATACCCGCTTGGCGGCGGCTTGCTTGGCTATTTTTTCTCTGTCTATTTTGGCGCAAGGAATGATCGCCCTGGTTTCGCGGGCGTATTACGCTAAGGGGCAAACCAAGCCGCCATTAATTATGAACTTCATCTGCTCAGTTTTAATCATCATTTTTGCTTATTTGCTGATGAAAATTTTTGAAAACTTTTTATTCTTTCGCTATTTTATGGAATCCTTGCTGAAAGTTTCCGACATTCCCGGCACGGAAGTGATGATGCTGCCGCTCGGTTATTCACTCGGCACGATTCTGAATTTTGTTTTGCATTGGATTTTTGTCAAAAAAGATTTTATGCCCAATGAATCTTTTATCACCAAAACTTTTTTCCAAAGTTTGGGCGCGTCATTTTTCTTGGGACTTGTTTCTTATCTTTCCTTAAATATTCTTTCGCCAGTTTTTGGCACGACTCATTCGCTCGGCATATTTATGCAAGGTTTTATTTCCGGAATTTTAGGAATTATCGCCGCTATTATTGTTTTGTACTTATTGAAAAGCGAAGAGTTGACAGAGCTGATTAAAACTCTCCGAAGCAAATTCTGGCGCGCGAAAGTTGTCGTGGAATCTCCGGAAGAACTTTGAAAAAATCGAGGGTAGTCCTCGATTTTTTTATATATGCTTTGAAATACGGGCTTTTTCTGTTAAGCTGATAAGGTGAAGGTAAATTTCAAGAGAATTTTATATTATCTTTGGCCCCAGATGAAAAAATACTGGCTGTCTTTTTCTTTGATATTTATTTTCTACACGATTGGCATAATTTTTGATAACATTCTCAAACCCCTGGTTTTTAAGGCGATTATTGATTTATTTTCTTCCGGTTTGGCTCGAGATTTCATTTTACATCAGGTGATGTATTTGTTTTTAGTGATTTGTTTTATTTTAATTGTGCAAAATATCGGCTATCGGATCGGCGATTTTACCACCGCGCATTTTGAAAGCAAGGTGATGAAGCGGCTTTATGATTTCACCTTCGCAAAATTATTGCAGCATTCTTATAATTTTTTTTCCAACAATTTTTCCGGCAGTTTAATCGCCAAATCCAGGCGTTTTGTGAACCAGTTTGAAACTCTGATGGACATTGTCAGTTTTCAAATTTGGTTTTCTTTTGTCACCATCACCAGTATTCTGATTGTTTTGTTTTTGAAAATTCCGCCGTTGGCGTGGGCGTTTTTGATTTGGTCCGGTTTTTATATTTTGATCATTTTTCTGTTTATGCGGAAAAAAATAATTTACGACGCGCAAGAAGCCGCCGCCGACTCCTTTGTGACCGGCAGATTTTCCGACGCGATTACCAATATCTTGAATATAAAAATATTCAGCAGCAATAAAATTGAAGAAAATAATTTCAAAATCATTACGGAAGACGAGGAAAATAAAAGAAGAAGGGCCTGGTTTTTCGCCAATTTTCAGAATGTGGCCGGAGCGCTAATGATGGCGATCTTGCAGATTTTCGTTCTTTTTTTGGATATTCATTTTTGGTACGAAGGCAGAATATCTTTAGGTATGTTTGTTTTGATTCAAACTTATATGTTCAGCCTGTTTGATGTTTTGTGGAACTTGGGGCGATCTTTCACTCGGGCGATGAAAGCGATGACCGATATGCAAGAAGTGGTTGATATTTTTGATACGCCGATCGACATTTTGGATACCAAAACTCCGGAGAATTTAAAAATGCAAAAAGGACATATCATTTTGGAAAATGTCAGCTTTGCGTATAAGGGCGGCTTTCCGGTATTGCAAAATTTCAATTTGGATATCGCGCCCGGAGAACGGATCGGCATCGTGGGCCATTCCGGGGCGGGCAAATCGACCATTACAAAAATACTTTTGCGTTTTGCGGATATTTCGAATGGGAGCGTTACGATTGATGGACAAAATATACAAAAACTGACCCAAAATGATTTGCGTTCCGTAATTTCGTATGTGCCGCAGGAATCGATCTTGTTTCATCGAAGCATCCGGGAAAACATTGCTTACGGCAAACCGGGTGCCACCGAAATAGAAATTTTTGAAGTTGCCAAAAAGGCGCACGCGGACGAATTTATTTCACGATTGCCGCAGAAATACGAAACCTTGGTCGGTGAGCGGGGAGTCAAGCTCTCCGGCGGCGAGCGGCAAAGAGTCGCGATCGCTCGCGCGATGCTGAAGGACTCGCCGATCCTGATGCTGGACGAAGCCACCAGTTCATTAGATAGCGTCAGTGAACATTATATTCAAGACGCTTTCAACGAATTAATGAAAGGCAAAACCACGATCGTCATCGCGCATCGGCTTTCCACTATTCAAAAAATGGACAGAATTATTGTGCTTGATCAAGGCAAAATTGTGGAAGAAGGAACGCATAAAGAATTATTGGATAAAGGCGGTGTGTATGCCAATTTATGGAGTCATCAGACCGGCGCGTTTTTAGATTGACCCCTCCCCAAACCCCTCCCCTTGGCAAGGGGAGGGGCGAAGGGGTGAGGTGAAAAAATTTATGAAATTAGAAAATATAAGAAATTTTTCCATCATAGCGCACATTGATCACGGCAAAAGCACTTTGGCGGATCGGATGTTGGAAATTACGCACACCATCGAAACCCGCAAAATGCGCGAGCAAGTTTTGGATTCGATGGAGCTGGAACGGGAAAGGGGAATCACAATCAAAATGCAACCGGTGCGAATGGAATTTACCCCCCCCTCCTTGATTAAGGAGGGGGCAAGGGGTGGTAATTTTATCCTGAATCTCATCGACACTCCCGGCCACATTGACTTCTCCTATGAAGTTTCCCGCGCGCTTAAAGCCGTGGAGGGTTCCATTTTACTGATAGATTCGACGCAAGGCGTGCAAGCGCAAACGCTGACTACGCTCGCATTGGCGCATTCAAGCGGTTTAAAAATAATTCCGGTGTTGTCTAAAATCGATTCGCCGCTTGCCAGAGTGGGAGAGGTGAAAGAAGAAGTGAAGGAGCTTTTGCATTGCGCTCCGGAGGAAATTTTATTGGTTTCCGGCCGCACCGGAGAGGGGGTGGAGAATTTATTACAGGAAATTATTAAACTGGTGCCGGCGCCAGCCCCCTCCCTGCCTCCCCCGAAAGGGGAGGTGGAAATTCCTTCCTCCCCTTTGGGGAGGACTGAGGAGGGGCTATTGCGCGCCCTGGTTTTCGATTTCAAGTATTCCAATCATCGCGGCGTGATAGTTTTTGTGCGGGTTTTTGATGGAGAAGTTCGTAAGGGCGACAACCTGCTTTTCGCCGTTTCCGGCGAGAAATTTATCGCTTTAGAGGTTGGCACTTTTTCACCGGAAGAAACACCGAAAGATAGTTTATCTGCCGGAGATATCGGCTACATCGTGACCGGTATCAAGAAACCGGGTATCGCCTCGGTCGGCGACACAATCACCGGTTTTAAAAATCCTTTGCCGGCTTTTCCGGGCTATAGGCAACCCTTGCCGGTGGTGTGGGCTTCGATTTTTCCGGAAAACGCGGATGATTTCGCGGAATTGAAATTGGCTTTGGGTAAATTAAAACTTTCCGATTCCGCTTTTTCTTATGAAGAAGAATCTTCCGGCTCGCTCGGGCGCGGTTTCCGGTGCGGATTTTTGGGAATGCTGCATTTGGAAATTATCACCGAGCGACTAAAGCGGGAATTTAATTTGGATTTAGTTGTCACTACACCCTCAATCACTTATGAAGTAATACTTAAAAATGGTAAAAAAGAAAAAATTTTTTCCCCGTATTATTTTCCCGAAGATGGCAATGTTGAAACTGTTTTCGAACCATGGGTTAATTTAAAAATTATCACGCCGGTCGTTTATGTCGGCAGTATTATGCAGCTTCTTTTTGATCACGAAGCGGAAATTGGCGACACGGAAAATTTTGGGGATAATCGTTCCACGATTTCTGTCAAGATGCCTCTGCGCGAATTGATGCGGAATTTTTTCGATGAATTAAAAAGCGTTTCTTCCGGTTACGGATCCATTTCTTACGAAATGGGCGAAAACCGCGAAGCCAATGTTACTCGGCTGGATATTTTAGTCGCAGATGAAATTGTGCCGGCTTTTTCCCGGGTGGTTTCCAAAAAGAGAGTGGAAATCGAAGCGGAAAACGCGGTTTTAAAATTGGATGAACTTTTGCCGCGGCAAATGTTTTCGCTCAAAATCCAAGGCAAAGCGCTCGGACGGATCATTTCTTCGCGCGCCAAGACCGGAATGAAAAAAGATGTCACTGCCCATATGTACGGTGGCGATATCACTCGCAAAATGAAATTGCGGGAGAAACAGAAGAAAGGAAAAAAGAAAATGAAAGAAAGAGGTAAAGTAAATATACCGCAAGAGGTGTTCTTAAAAATGATGCGCACCGAATAGTTCTACTGCGGCCTGAAACTTGGAATATAGAGCAAAATCATTCCGAGCACCATTAGAATGGACAGCACCATCCAAATGATTTGAATTCTTTTTTGGTGTTTTTTATTGAAAAGCATATACTTAGTGTAGCATATTATGCGAAATTTTCAAAAAAAAAGAAATTGGGAAAAGATAATGCAATCCAAACCGGTTTTAATCCTTTTGGGAATTTTGGTTTTGTTTTTCGCTTGGAACATTTTGGGGTTTTGGAATAAAATGCGGGAAACGGCGCAAAATAAAAAAATCGCCGAGGAGAATTTGGTTTCTTTGCAAAAACAAAAAGATCAACTTTCTTCCGAGATCAATAGCTTGAACACCGAAGAAGGCAAAGAAGCATTTATTCGGGAAAATTACGGCTTGGTCAAACAGGGCGAAGGCGAGATTGTGATTGTGGACAACCAAAATCCGCCGGCCGCGCCGCCGTCAAGCTTTTCCGGATTTTGGAATTTCTTGAAGCATATTTTCCAATAGTATGTTAAAATAAATTGTATGAAAATAGCATTTTTTGGTTTGGAAAAAAAAGATCAGGAAGTTTTTAAGAATGCTTTCGCTGGCGCGGATATTTCTTTTTTTGAGGAAAAATTGGACGAAAATAACGCGGCGCAGGCAACGGACGCCGAAATTATTTCGGTTTTTGTGAATTGCGCGGTCAATCGAAAAGTTATTGACGCATTGCCCAATTTGAAATTTATCGCCACTCGGTCCACCGGTTTTGATCATATTGATACCGAATATGCGGCAACTAAGGGAATAAAAGTTTCCAATGTGCCGGCTTACGGTTCACACACGGTGGCGGAATACGCTTTCGGTTTGATTTTGAATCTTTCCAGAAAAATTATTCAAGCGAATAATTATGTCCGAAGCTCTTTGGATTTTAATTACGACAAAACGATGGAGGGCTTCGACTTGAAAGGTAAAATTCTGGGAATTATCGGAACCGGAAAAATTGGCAAGAATGTAGCAAAGATTGGGAGAGCTTTTGAGATGACCGTGGTCGCCTACGATCTGTATCCGGATATGGCTTTCGCGGTGGAAAATAATTTAACTTACAAAAGTTTGCCGGAAGTATTGGCGATGGCGGATATTGTCACTTTGCACGCTCCTTACACCAAAGAAAATCATCATTTGCTCAACAAAGAAAATATCGCCAAAATGAAAAGAGGAGTTTATCTGATCAACACGGCGCGCGGAGAATTGGTGGACACCGAAGCGTTGGTTTGGGGACTCAAAGAAGGGATTATCGCCGGCTTGGGGTCGGACTTATTGGAAGACGAGCAAATTTTGAAAGATGCTCCGACGCCTAAAGGGATCGGAGTCCCGACTTCAGAGAATGTCGGGAAAAATGATAAAATTCTCGACCTGAATCATGAACTGATGAAAATGCCGAATGTGATTATAACGCCCCATATTGCTTTTTATACGACTGAAGCCGTCGCCTCGATTTTGCAAACAACGATTGAAAATATAAAAAGTTTTATTGCCGGCAGTCCGATAAATTTAGTGAAATAAAAAATGAGAATAATCAAAAATTTCAACGAAATCGCCACTACCCCAAATCGCAAAATTGCGTTGGAAATAATGGAAGCCGGATTGGCGTCTATTAATACTGAAAATGTTGTTTTGGGTTCGGTAAAACTGGAAAATAATATTTTGACCGTTTCGGGGCAAGATTTTGACCTGGTTAATTTCCAAAAAATAAAAGTGGTCGGTTTTGGCAAGTCCTCCGGCGAAGCAGCAATGGCCTTGGAGAAAATTTTAGGAGATAAAATTACCGAGGGCGCAGTGATAGATTTGGAAAAAGTTGACTGTAAATACATCGAAACTTTTGCCGGCACGCATCCTGTGTCGAGCGCGGAGAATTTTATCGCCGGCAAGAAAATATATGAAATAATCAGCGGTTCAACCACTGAAGATTTGATTATTGCGCTGGTTTCCGGCGGCGGTTCGGCGCTTCTTTGTTATCCGGAAAATGAATGTGAACAAGGCGCGAAAGTCTATGACGCTTTTTTGGCATCCGGCAAAACGATCAATGAAATCAACACCGTGCGCAAACATTTGTCTTTATTGAAAGGCGGTGGTTTAGCTAAAGTCGCTTACCCGGCAACGGTTATCGGACTAATTTTTTCCGATATACCCGGCGATAATTTTTTTGAGGTGGCTTCCGGTCCGACTTACAAAGATGAAACGACGATGGCAGACGCGCAAAAAATTATTAATGAAAATAATTTAGGGCAATTTGATTTAGTGGAGACGCCGAAAGAAGACAAGTATTTTGAAAAAGTCCATAACTTTGTTTTGGTTTCCAATAAAACGGCGGTGGAGGCGATGGCAAAAGAAACTGAGAAATCCGGCCTCTCAGTAAAAATAATCTCGACTAATCTATACGATGAGGTGGATGCAGCGCTTAAAAAGATTTTCAACACTACGGAGGAAACTCCTCCGTATATGGTTCGGTTGGCGGCTGGCGAGCCGTCTGTGGTTGTTCCGAAGAATGCGGGCAAAGGCGGCCGGAATTTGCACTTGGGCTTGGAAGCTATAAAAAATAAAATGATAACAAAAGAAAATTTCAGCGATATGGTTTTTATTTCGTTTGCCTCGGACGGAATGGACAACAGTGATGTTGCCGGGGCCGTGGTGGACAAAAACACAATCGAAAAAGCAAAAAAATTAAATTTAGACGCGAACGATTATGCAAATAGATTTGATTCCTATAATTTTTTCCAAAAAACCGGCGACTTAATCATCACCGGCCCCACCGGCGCCAATGTCTCGGACTTGATGATTTTGTTGACAAAAAATGAGAAATAGATAAAATGAATGTATGAATAAAGAACAAGCGGCTAAACAACTTGATAAGTTTATGGGTGGAAAGCCCCTGACTTTTTCAATTAAACAGGGTCCAAACGATGAATGGGTTGCGCAATGCAATGAAATTGACGGTATTGTTACTTGCGGAATAGGTTATGACGCGTTCGAAATGGAAAAATTAATGCAAGATGCAATTTTAACTGCCGCTGGAATATCTAAAGAATTTTCAGAAAATATGTTGAGAAGAGTATTTATCAACGGAGTTGTTGAAATAAAAACAGAACTTGATTTTGGCAGTTCTTTAAGCGTGTTTCAATCAGCTTATTATTTAAATAACAATTATCCTTATGCAACCCTGGGACGAGTACAGACATACTAAAATTGAAAGAGGAGAACTTGTTGACCAAATAAAAAACAAGAAACAACAAGATTGGATAAAAGTCTGCGAAAGACTCGGAATAATAGTAAGGATTGATTATGGAAGGGGTGATCATGCGGTGGCATATAAAGATAATTGTCCGCCAGAAGACCGAAGATGTTGCATAACGACCCTAACAAGAAATATGCATTCCGGCATACAAAGAGATATTTTCAAGAAAATATTAGCTCATGGTTTAGAAACTGGCAAGTTTAAAGAAGATGATATTTGGGAAGCTTTGGGGGTAAAATTTTAAACATATGGATATTACGGAAAAATATCATAAAAAATGGATTAGAAAAATTGCTAAAAGATCTAGTCCAACTAGAATTAAGCGTCATATTCTTAAACATGCGAAAGAACTCAATGATAATAAATATAATAATCCACTAGCTTGGGCTTCCAGTATGCATAATTTATTGAAAATATATGAATCCGTTCATAAAATTAAACCAGTTTATTCTATTCAAGTATATAAATTATTAAAAAAATATAATTCAAGTCCGCGCATTCATACTCCACCCCTGGGAATAAAATTCCTAAATCAGTGAAGATTAAAAAAATTAGGGAAAGTTTAAGATAATTACAGATTTTTTTATTCTTTCCCCACTGCTTCCGAAATATTTTTGTAACCGTCTTTTTTTAACAGTTTTACAAGACCTAAATTTATATCACTGACCACTTGCGGGCCTTCAAGAATCATTCCGGTGATGAGTTCTATGAGCGACGCGCCGGCTTTGATTTTTTTATACGCGTCTTGCGCTGTAAACACTCCGCCCACGCCGATAATTATAGGTTTGTAATTTTGCCAAAGCAAGGCTTTGGCAGGGTCATTTATTTTTTTGTAAACATAACGGATTGTTTTCAAAGATAATTCTTCATCTAGCTTGCCGGAAAATCCGCCTTTGCCTTTATGATTCAATACATTGATTTTGGTCAAGTTGGTGCAGACAAAACCGTCCACTTTATATTTTAGACAAACTTCTAGAATTCCATTCAGTTGGGTTTCCGGCAAGTCTGGCGATAATTTTACAAAGACAGGTTTGATTTTCGATATGGAAAAAATTTTCTGTAACAGTAAATCCAAGTTTTCCGGCTCGGCGAAAATCGGTTTCTCTTCGCAGGTGTTGGGACAGCTGATATTAATGGTAAAATAATCTCCGATATCTTGAAAAATTTTGTAGGTAAAAAAATAATCTTCTATTCCGGTTTTGACATTTGAAGTTTCCGGATTATTGGTTTTGGCGATATTGATTCCAATCGGGCAAGAAAAAATTTTATTTTGCAGCCGTTTGCTCAAAATTTCCGCGCCTAGATTTTTCAGGCCGTAATTTATTCGCAGGCTTTTAGCTTCGGGCAAGCGATACAGACGAGGTTTTGGATTGCCGTCATAAGGTTTAGCGGTGATGGATCCGACTTCTTCAAAACCAAAACCAAGTGACGGCATAATTTGCGTCAAGGCCGCATTTTTGTCAAAACCGGCGGAAAGGCCGATCGGATTTTTAAAATTGATGCCGAGGATAGTTTGTTCTAAAGACTGATTTGAAAAACCCCAGCAAAAATAAGCTATTTTTCTAGTTAAAGCGTATTTTCCCAAAAAATGCAGAAATTCGGACATTTGGTCGTGAATAATTTCCGGATCAATTTGAAAAAAAACCGGTTTCAAAATCCATTGATAAATTTTTCGCACTATATAGTTTCGAGCGGCCGCGAGATCGTCTGTCATATTTCATATCCTAGCAGAAATGTGGTAAAATTAAAAGCGTATGAACGATAAATTGATTACTAAAATTTGGGCGGAAGAAATTAAGGATTCAAGAGGAAATCCAACTATAAAAGTGACGGTGTCTGTTGGTGACATCTCGGGCAGTTTTTCCGTGCCGTCCGGCGCTTCGACCGGAGCGCACGAAGCCTGGGTGATCGAAAACGACAAAGCGATTTTCAATGTCAACGAAATTATCAGTAAAGCGTTAGTCGGCAAAAATGTTTTGGATCAAAAGGAGATAGATAAAATTATGATTGAACTCGACGGCACTCCGAATAAAAACAGCTTGGGCGGAAATTCGCTGATCGGCGTTTCCATCGCCGTCGCCAAAACGGCGGCCAAATTTTTAGGGCAGCAAACTTTTGCCTATTTGCGAACTCTGGCGGAAATAAGACCATCCAGAAAAGTTCCTTATTTGTATATGAATTTGATAAATGGCGGAAAACATGCGAACGACGGTTTGGCTTTTCAGGAATATCTGGTTGTGCCGGAAACGGATAATGCGAAAGAAGCGCTGGAGATTGGAATAAAAATAGATAATTTTCTGAAAGAAATAATAAAAAAAGACTTGGGCGAAGATTCTCTTTTGTTGGGCGATGAAGGCGGTTTTGCGCCAAAGACTAACGATATCAAAAAACCGCTTTTGTATTTGATTGAAGCGATTAAAAAAAATAATTTGGAAGGCAAAGTTCGGCTGGCGCTCGATGTCGCGGCTTCTTCTTTTTTTAAAGATGGGAAATATAAAGTTGATAACCAAGAAATAACCAAAGAAAATTTATTGGATATTTATGTTTCTTTAATTAAAGAGTTTAATTTGCTTTCCATCGAAGATCCGTTTGACGAAGAGGATTTTGAAAGCTTTGCAGAATTAAAAGAGAAAGAAAAAAGTATTTTGGTGGTTGGAGACGATTTGACGGTTACCAACATTTTGCGTTTGAAAGAAGCGATCGAAAATAAAAGCGTTGGCGCGATGATTATCAAGCCGAATCAAATCGGCACTTTGACCGAAACTCTGGAAACGATGAAATTGGCGCGAGAAAATAATATCGAATTGATCGTCAGTCACAGGAGCGGAGAAACCGACGACGATTTCATCGCCGATTTGGCTTTTGCTTTCGGCTGTTTCGGATTAAAAGCCGGCGCTCCCACCAAACCGGAAAGAATGGTAAAATATGAGAGATTGATTAAGATTAGCAATTATTAGAATAATAAAATTGCCCCGCCATGGCGGGGTGAAAATTAAGTATGCCAGAAGAAAAAAATAATTTTGTGAAATGGTTTAGCGAGGTGCGGATTGCGGATGTGCCGTCGGTCGGAGGGAAAAATGCGGCTTTGGGAGAAATGTATTCCAATTTGACGCCGCTCGGGGTGAACATTCCGGACGGTTTTGCTATTACCGCGGACGGTTATCGTCATTTTTTTCAAAAAACCGGCTTGGTGGAACGGGTGAAAGAAATCTTAAAGGACTTGAATACCAAAGATATTCGTAATCTGCAAGTTCGCGGCAAGAAAGTGCGGGAAGAAATTTTGAAAGCGACCCTGCCGCAAGATTTGGACGACGCGATTGGCAAAGCTTACGCGGAATTGGAAAGAAAATACGGAAAAAACCGAGATGTCGCGGTTCGTTCTTCCGCTACCGCCGAGGACTTGCCGGGCGCGTCTTTTGCCGGACAGCAGGAAACTTTTTTGAATGTGCGCGGCATTGACGAAGTGCTCTCGGCGACCAAAAAATGCATCGCTTCGCTTTTCACCGACCGGGCAATTTCTTATCGCGCCGACAAGGGATTCTCGCATTTTGACGCGGCGCTTTCCGTCGGCATTCAATGCATGGTTCGCTCGGACAAAGCAACTTCGGGAGTGGCTTTCACTATTGACACGGAAACCGGTTTCGACAAAGTGATCGTGATAACCGGCATTTATGGTTTGGGCGAATTCATCGTGCAAGGCGAAGTTATTCCGGATGAATTTATAATTTTCAAACCGTCTTTGGATAACGGAGTAAAATTGCCGATTATTTCCAAAAATCTTGGCCAGAAAAATATCAAACTTGTTTACGCCAAAGATGGCACCAAAAAAGAAAAAGTTTCGGCGAAGGACCAGCAAAAGTTTTGTCTGACCGACGACGAAGTCATTCGTTTGGCAAAATGGTGTTATGAAATAGAAAAATATTTTTCCAAGAAAGACGGTCATTACCAAGCGATGGATATTGAATGGGCAAAAGACGGGAAAACCAGCGAGCTTTTTATTGTACAAGCGCGTCCAGAAACGGTTGTTTCTGGGGAAGATAAAAATGTTTTGAAAGAATATCAATTGCAAAAAAAGAGCAAAGTTTTAGCTAGCGGTATCGCGGTTGGCGCGAGAATTGGCGCAGGTAAAGTTCGTATTTTACATAATGCGAAAAATATTTCTTTGTTTAAAAAAGGGGAAGTGCTGGTGACGGAAATCACCGATCCGGACTGGGAACCGATTATGAAAATAGCCAGCGCGATTGTTACCGACAAAGGTGGACGGACTTCGCATGCGGCGATTGTATCGCGCGAACTGGGCATTCCTTGCATTGTCGGAGCAAACAATGCGACCAAGATATTAAAAAACGGACAAGAAGTGACGGTGGACGCTTCGGGACAAGTCGGCATCGTTTATGCCGGAATTATTCCGTTCAAAATTTTAGAGCATCATCTGGATAAAATACCGAAAGTGAACACTAAAATAATGGTCAACATCGGCTCGCCGGATGAGGCTTTCAAGAATCACAATTTGCCGGTCTTGGGAGTGGGCTTGGGCCGATTGGAATTTATTATTGCTTCGCATATTGGACTGCATCCGAACGCCTTGATTGATTATCAGAAATTAAAAACAGGCAAAAAAACTTCTTATATAAATAAATTGCTCAAAGAAATTGATCATTTAACGCCTTTATACAAAGACAAAACGCAATATTATGTGGACAATTTGGCGCTCGGTATTGCTAAAATTGCCGCGACTTTTTTCCCGCATCCGGTGATTATTCGTTTTTCCGATTTCAAGACCAACGAATATCGCACGCTTTTGGGCGGGGAGTTGTATGAACCCAAAGAAGAAAATCCGATGCTGGGCTGGCGCGGCGCTTCGCGTTATTACGATCCGAAATTCAAAACAGCTTTCGGCTTGGAATGCGCAGCGATGAAACGGGTGCGCGAAGATATGGGTTTTACCAATGTCGTGCCGATGATTCCTTTTTGCCGCACACCGGAAGAGGGGAAACAAGTGGTGGAGACGATGAAAGAATTCAATTTAGATCGCGCAAAGGATCAAACCTTGAAAATTTATGTGATGTGCGAAATTCCTTCCAACATTCTTTTAGCCGACGAGTTTCTCCAAGTTTTTGACGGTATGTCCATCGGTTCCAATGATTTGACCCAGCTGACCATGGGGCTCGATCGTGATTCCGGCATCGTTACCCACATTGCCAACGAAAACAACGGCGCGGTGAAAAAACTGATTGCCGAAATTATTCACAAATGCAAAGAGAAAAATAAATACATCGGCATTTGCGGCCAAGCGCCGTCCGATTATCCCGACTTCGCGGCTTTTCTCGTCAATGAAGGCATCGAGAGCATGTCGCTCAATCCCGACACGGTCATTAAAATCATTATGGCGCTAGCCGAGAATAAAGCCAACTAATTTTGTGCGGCCGGCGAGAATCGAACTCGCGCCCGATGCTTGGGAAGCACCAGTTCTACCACTAAACTACGACCGCATATTTGTTCAACACTCGGTGTTGAACATTACTCGTTATCTATCAAAAAATCCAATTCCATTTCTAGTAATTTTGCTGGACTTGTTTTTACGAAATCATCATATTCTTTTTTATTTTCAAATTGCCCGTTGATTATATCAGTAACAAGCAATTTTTCAAATCTGTTTTGTTTAACCATATCTTGATAACTTGACCACGGATAAATATTTTCCTTCTTAAACCAATCTTTCAACCACCTTGGGTTTCTGTGAATATACGCGGAAAGATGTAAAAGTTGATCATTATCTTTTACATGCACTATCTTATACGGTCCCTGAAAAAGGTGTCCCGATTTTTGATATTTTGTATTGTAATATTTTGTGTAACTATTCAATACTCGCTGCATATATCTAGCAATTCCATTTTCTTCAACTTCTTTAACCATTAGATGAAAATGATTTGGCATCAAACAAAATGAAGTTAGCTCTACAAATCTATTTTTTACTATTTCTTCTTCAATATTCAACACCGAGTGTTGAACAAATGTTTTTATCAAACGACTCATGTTTTGAATTGTGGCAGGGGATTGAAAGTACAAAATCAAGAAAAGAAACCGTAATCGATCTGAGTTATCATGAAAAATTAATTGTTTATTAACCCCGCGATTAAAAATATGATAATATTCCCCAGGCGCGATTTTTATATTTCTCATAACTTATATTATATCAGTGTTCAACACCGAGTGTTAAACACCTGTGGAAAACTTGAATTGGATATGGTACAATAAAAATATGTCAAAACTAGATCAATTTCCAAAAGCTGATAATACTCCTGCTGGCAAGGAAGCCAGATTGGCGAAGTTGTTAAAAGCTCAAAGAGAGAGAGAATTATCGGGGATTTTTAAAAAGTTTCATCCCTTAATTCAAAAAATTCGCTCTTTGGAATTTGTAGATCCAGTAGATCCAGAAGAGCAGAAAATTCTTTTACAAAAGTTATCTGAAACTATTGAATCTTTATTATCACTTAACCCTTTTGGAAAGGATTTAGAATTAAAAAAAGAATGTCAAGAAGTTTTACATTTATTAAAAGATAAAAATTTGAATCAGACAAAGAGATATTCAAGGTTAATGAGCAAGCTTTTTAATTTCTTTTTAGATAATAATATTGTTGTACAGGAGTTACCATAATTTTTTATTTTTAAATTTTTATGCTATACTTACGCTCTATTAGCAGTTAACTAAAAATCATATGCAAACCGTAACAATTTATTCAACCCCGTCTTGCCATTTTTGCCACATGGCGAAAGATTATTTCAAGGAAAATAATGTCGCTTACACGGAATACGATGTCGCGAGCGATATGGTCAAAAGGAAAGAAATGATCGACAAAAGCGGGCAAATGGGTGTGCCGGTTATCATAATTGGCGATGAGCTTACTGTCGGTTTCAACAAACCCAAAATAGCCAAACTGCTTGGACTTTAGTTGTTTTCTGTGTCCTCGGCAGGAATCGAACCTACAATTACTCCTTAGGACGGAGTTGTTATATCCATTTAACTACGAGGACAATATTTATAATGTAGCACACAAAAGAATCTTTTGGAATTGGATTTTTTTCTGTATTTTTGCTAGTATTTAACTATGTCGCCGGAAGAAAGAGAACTTTTAAACAGGTGCGTGATTTTAGCCGAAGAGAACAACAGGATTTTGCGCGCCGTGAAGCATTCCATGCTCTGGTCTCGCATTATGAATGCCATATATTGGGTTTTGATTATTGGCATTTCGGTCGGCGCTTTTTATTTCCTGCAGCCGTATATGGATCAGCTGATGAAGACTTATGACAGTGTGACAACCACGTTGAAAAGTTTTCAAAAGTAAAAAATATGCAAATGCCTGGGTAGCTCAGTAGTAGAGCATTTCCCTGAAGAGGAAGTGGTCGGGTGTGCGATTCACCCCCCAGGCACAACCAAAATACATAGACAATAGTGAACATATTTAGTAAGATTAAAAAATGACAAAAATTGAACAATATCCAACCATTTGGATGGGGTTAGGAATATTTGAACGACTATATTCTGATAAAAAAATTGAGGAGTATTTTAGGGTTCTTGATCGTCTTTCCAATAAAAAAGTTTTCATTTTAGCTGATGACATTACAGGATGTAATAATTTTGTGCTTGCTGGAAAAAAGTTTGACAGGATCAAAGATGCGGAAACATTGAATCATTACAAAGCCAAAGCTCATAGTAAATTCGAGACGAAATATAAATTTATACAAAATCTCATTTCACGAGAGGCGACAACTTCTTGGGAAGTGAAATATTGGAATTTTTTAAGTTCCTCTTCAGAGTATGTGTCTCTTCTTAATAATATTCGCGACGGAATTCAAAGATTTGAAAATAATTATCTAAAAAAGGAAGTGCTGAAAGTTACAATTTTCGGTTTTGGAGCAAGATTACGCAAAAACTTTACAGCGAGCTTTGTAGATTTTGTATTTGATAAGAATTTTTATCGATATTTAGAAACACTTTCCGAATATACTATTGAAGAAGTAGCAGCGACTTTTTATTTAGCGCAAAAAGGATGGATAAAAGCAGGACATGCGGAAGAGAAGCCTTTTGACGAGCTATCATTGATGTATTACGAGCGTTTCAAGGATGAGTTTCTTGATTTTAAAAAACTGCCAGAATTTTATTATATAGATCAATAAATGCTTGCATTTATTTTAGACATAGCCTATAATTGAGGTATAACTATGAAAAAGACCCTTATGCAGATACGTCTGCATCGGGGGCTTTTTCTTTTTAGGTTCTCTTTGAAAACTTATGATATTGATCATTTAGAAATGTTATTTCAATATTTTTGTTTCGTAGCAATATAGAGCATTTATTTTCATCTGGAGCCAAGACACAATTAATTGATTTGCTATTTTCTAAGAATTCAACTAAACAGCCAAAATCGCCATCGCCCGTTATTAAAATACAAGAAGTAAAAGATTTGGTATAAAAATCAGAAACCGTTTTTAATACAAGTATTGTTGCCGTCAATATAAATATTAATTTTCTCCATAGGATTATTTTAGCACTGCGCACAATTAGATATAAGATTTTCTACTCGATTTGTTTTTATGGCTTTTTTGCAAAGAGGTTTCCCAGAAAAAATCCAATAAAGTATATTATAAGGACATCTAAAAACAAACTCATGAAATTTAAGAAGTGAAAGCCAACATTTTCAATATTATACAGAATAAAAGGGTTAGTAAAATATAACAAAATATCTATGATTACCAGTATCACTCCCAATTTTGATATTTTTAAGAATAGATCTTTGAATCTGAATCTTCTTATAGTTAAGTTTAATATAGCTAGTCCCAACAAGATAACGATTTGTATTAAAAACATAGATTTAAATTATTGTTTTTCCTAAATTGACTTTACCCGCACAGTGTTCTTCTTTTCCTTGTCAACTTTTTTGATTTTGATGGTGATCAGGCCGTGGCGTTCGGTCGCTTCCACTTCTTCCGGTTCCACTTCGGCGGGAAGGGAAATCGATCGGGAAAATTTTCCCCAATACAGCTCTTTGGTGAAATAATTTTCTTCGTCGATCGTTCGGCTCTCTTCTCTTTTGCCTTTAATGGTGACGGCGTCTCGGGCGATAGACAACTCCAATTCTTCCGGCTTGACCCCGGCGACCATCGTTTGCACAATGATGTCTGTCGGCGTCTGATAAACATCCACCGACAACTCCGCTTCATCATTGTCTTCTTTATTCCAATTTTTGTTTTCTTTTTTGTCCGGTTTTTCCGATCGGATGTTTTTTAACAGATAATCTTTTCCGGGTTCGTAATTTTCTTCCTCCATGCTCATTCCGCCGGTTAATCTTTCAAAAAAACTTCTTTTTTTATTTTCCATATATATTTTATTAAATTATTAATGCTCGCTCATTCTTCTCACTTTTTCAAAAAGCAATAAAATGATAATTGTGACGACCCACAAAAAGGCAAATACCACCAAAAAATCTTTTCCTCCATTCCTTATTATAAAAAAATTGAAAGAACTATGCAAGGCGATTGCGAACAGAAAACCTATCAATAAAAACCAGTCCTTTTTCCATTCTTTGAGAAAAAACGACAGGCCAATGGCAATGCCGACTATTCCGCTTGAAACGGTGTGCAGCAGCGTGGATCCCAGAAAACGCAATTGACTGGTCAGCAAACCGACAGTGGCTTGATTGATTGAAAAAGGTTGAATCAAAAAAAGAGTATTTTCTAGCGCGGCAAAACCCAAAGCCGCGGTAATCAAATAAATTGGCCAGTCAATAGGTTCGGTCGCATCTCTGGTGCGATAAACAACAACCAAGACAGCAAGGTATTTCATCAGTTCTTCGGCGCTGGCCCATAAAATCGTCTGCGCCGTCGACGAACTTATGCGCAATTGGATAAATTTTTGAATTGGCAGGACAACCGCCACGGCAATCATTCCCATAATAAAAATTATCGCGAGCAGTCCTTTGGATTCGGGCTGTTCTTCTTCTTTCAGCCAAAACCACAGCCATAAAAGCGATGGAACAATTCCACCCAAGAAAGCCAAAATTAAAATTTTTGGGTCGGTGTTTAAGATGGCCATTTTTCAATCATTAAAAGGTTTTCTTGCCCCGCCGTGGCGTGGGTATTTTTATTAGGCAACATCGACCAAATTTCTTCCGTCAGGAAAGGCATAAAGGGATGAAGGAGTTTTAATGATTGTTTAAAAATATAAAAAAGAGTCCATTTAGCAGATAACACTTCTTTTTCCGATAAATTTTCTTTTATTGTTTGTTTTGATTTTTCAAGAATTACATCGGCAAGTTTGTGCCAAATGTAATAATATAGTTTTTCTGCAGCTAGGTAAAATCTATAATTTTCCATATCAGATGTTATGTCTTTTAACATTTCTTCATGTTGAGAAATATATATCTTATCAATCTCAGACAAATCAGGTTTTTGAGGCGGCTCTTTTTGTTCTAGTATAAATCTAGCAATGTTCCAGATTTTGTTGGCAAAATTTTTATAACCTCTAATTCTATCTTCGGCTAAAGCCAAAGAAGTGCCGGGCGTGTTGCCCACCACCATGCCGATTCTAAACGCGTCAGTGCCATATTTCTCCGTCAGCACCAGCGGGTCGATCACATTGCCTTTGCTTTTGCTCATTTTTTGTCCCTTGGCGTCAAGCACCATTCCATGCATATAAACAGTTTTGAATGGAATCTTGCCTGTAATATAAAGTCCCATCATAATCATTCTTGCCACCCAGAAAAAAACCAAATCTCCGGCAGTTTCCATCACATCCGTCGGATAAAATGTTTTGAAATCTTGATTGTCCGGATAGCCAAGCGCGATATATGGCCACTGGCTTGACGAAAACCAAGTGTCGAAAGTATCTTTATCCTGTTCAACTTTTCCGCCACATTTTTTGCATTTGGAAATTTTATTTTCCAAATCAGCCATGCCATGTCCGCATTCTGCGCAAATTTTTGCCGGAATCGGTATACCCCAGACAATTTGTCTGGAAATATTCCAATCCATAATGTTTTCCAGCCAATGGGTAGTAATTTTTTTGTAATGTTCCGGAATATATTTAATTTCGTTTTTATTTATTTTCTCTAAAGCTTTTTCTGCCAAAGGTTTCATTCGAACAAACCACTGGTTTTTTATTTGTGGTTCCAGAATCGTTCCGCATTTGTAACAAGTGCGAACCACATGTTTATAATTCTCGTCTATTTTTTCCACCAAGCCTTTTTTCTGAAGCTTTTCTATGATTAACGGGCGCGCTTTTTTAATATGCATTCCCGCAAACTCACCAGCAACCGGCAAAAGTTTTCCATTTTCGTCTATTATTTGTTCTTTTTCCAGGTTGAGTCTTTCGGCGATTTCAAAATCCACGCTATCGTGCCAGGGGGTAATAGTCATAACTCCTGTTCCAAAACCCATATCAAGATTTTTGTCTTTTATAATTGTGGCAGTAATTTTTCCGTTTATCCATTCTAATTCAAATTGCTCGCCATCTTTATATTTTTTATATCGTTCGTCGTCCGGATGCATTACGACATATTTATCGCCAAATTTTGTTTCCGGTCTGGAAGTTGATATTATAAAAGGACCATATTTTAAATAATAGTATGGTTCGATTCTTTCTTCATCTTTAATTTCCAAGTCAGAAAAAGAGGTCTGATGTTTGGAACACCAGTTTACAATTCTATTTCCTCGATATATCAGTTTGTCATCATACATTCTTTTAAAAGTTTGATAAACCGTTTTAACGACATCGTCATCCAGCGTAAATTTTTCTCGCGACCAATCACAAGACGCGCCCATTTTTCTGATTTGAGACTTTATGTTTTTTGAATTGGTTAAAGTAAAATCAAGAATTTCTTTGTATAACTCTTTCGGATCCATGCCAAATCTGCTTCGTTCTTCTTTTTCCAATTTTTTTTCATAAACTACTTGCGTTTCAAAACCGGCGTGATCAAGACCCGGCAGCCAGAGCGTTTTAAAACCCCGCATTCGCTTGTAGCGGGTCATAATGTCTTCAATGGTCATCACCAGGCCGTGTCCGGCATGAAGCGAGCCGTTGGCATTGGTCGGAGGCATTATAATAGTAAATGGTTTTCCAAAGTTTGGGTTAGTTTTTGGATTATCCGCCCAAGGCGCACCAGCCTCGGGCTGGAAAAAACCGGACTCTTCCCAGAGCTTGTAAATCCTATCTTCGGTTTCCTTCGGATTGTAAGGTTTGAGCAGCTTTTCGTGCACAGTATTCATAACCAAATAATATCATAAAAAATATAGTTTTTCTAGCTAAGTCTCAAATTCCCATTTGCTTTGATGCTATTTATTTTCGGAATCTTTCCCTGCCTGCCTGCCGGCAGGTTTTTATTTTTTATGTAATTCAAATAGCCGGCGATGCCGATCATTATGGAATTGTCACCGGTTAGTTCTTGCGGCGGAAATAATAATTTAATTTTTTCTTTTTTTGCTAGTTTTGCCATTT
This sequence comes from Minisyncoccia bacterium, assembly GCA_049279095.1. Lineage (GTDB taxonomy): Bacteria > Patescibacteriota > Minisyncoccia > Phycocordibacterales > UBA9973 > UBA9973. Next base: position 229 of record JBAPNK010000087.1, on the reverse strand, counting down.
CCTGCCTTAAATATTTATTTGCCGAAACTCCACCGGCGACAATGAGAGTTTTCATTTTATATTTTTTCAGAGCTTTTTGTGTTTTATAAACCAAACATTCGATTGCGGCGTTTTCAAATTCGAACGCGATTTTTGCCCTTGTTTCTTCGGATATTTTTTCTATGCCGCCCAAATCTCGAATCAAATATAAAACCGCGGTTTTTAAACCGGAAAAAGAGAAATCAAAATT
>JBAPNK010000086.1:0-3164 GCA_049279095.1 Minisyncoccia bacterium | reverse complement strand
CCGACTTAAATTAAATGAAAAAATTTGTAAATTTCAACATTTTGAGTATAACAGATTACTGATTTTTTGTCCAATATGCTAGAATAACCAAATGCATCCCGGCATTCGATCTTGGAAAAACTTGGTCATTTACGCCTATAACGCTTTTTCGATTCCGCTTTTAACCAAAACTCTTTTTTCGCCGTGGAAGATGGATAAAAATTTAGGGCATCTTTCCATTTTAGAAAAAGTTGTGTTTTTTATTTTTTCCAGAGTGCTTGGCTTTGTCGCCAGAATGTTTCTGATAATTCTCGGTTTGATTTTCACTATTTTGGTCCTTTTAACTTTTCCTATTTTTTTTCTTTTACCAATTAATATCAGCATCGAATCTTTATTAAACTTGGGAAGTTTTGGCGCGTCGCTATCTTATGGGGATACTTATGTTCTTTCGGAACACAGTCGCGAGGTTGTCAGTTCTTCCGACCTAAAAATTTATGGCAAAGAAAAAGCTCTCCGGATGATTGAACGCGGACTTTCTAAAGGAAACAATCGCAACATTCTTTTGGTGGGCGAGACGGGTGTTGGCAAATCAACGCTCATATCTTATCTCGGACGCTTGGGTCAATCTGGTTTGTCTTTTGCCGGCATTCGCCAGCATCGGGTGGTGGAATTATTTATAGAAGGTTTGTCCTTGACCGATTTTGATAAATGCTTAAAAGAAGGAGCCAATGCCGGGAATGTGATTTTTATAATTGAAAACATTCACGCTTACGAAGCTTTATATGAAAAACTGATGCCATATTTGCATAGCTCGCATTTGGGAATTGTGGTTACCACCGATTTGGCGAATTATGATAAAGTGATCAAAAATCACGCGGAATTTCTTTCCAAATTTGAAAAGGTGGATGTCGATCCGACCAACGAAGCAGACACGATTTCGATTTTGAAAAATAATGCTCGCATGTTGAAAATTTCCATCGAGCCGGAAGCGATTTTGGAAATTGTGCATTTGGCGGATCGTTTGATAGGCAATGCTCCAGAGCCGGCAAAATCCATTGCGATTTTGGAAGAGGCGCAAGCGCTGAATAAAAAGATAACCGTTTTGGATGTGCGCCAAATTATTTCCGATAAAACCAATATTCCGATCGGAGAAATCGGCGCCGATGAGCGGAAAGTTTTGGCGGAACTGGAAACTTCAATGAGAAAAAAAATCGTTGGACAGGATGAAGCCGTAAAAGATGTTTCGCTCGCATTGCGCCGTTTGCGCACCGGCATTGCTGACCACAGCAAGCCGGCAGGAAGTTTTCTTTTTCTTGGTTCGACCGGTGTCGGCAAAACTTACACCGCGAAAGTTTTGGCGGAGAGTTATTTTGGCCGAAAAAACGCGATGATTCGTTTTGATATGAGTGAATTTTCAACGGTTGAATCTGTTTTAATTTTTACCGACCGGCTCACAAGTGCTATCGAAGAAGCTCCTTTGTCATTGGTATTTTTTGACGAACTGGAAAAATCAAATGTTTTAATTCGCAATTTGCTTTTGCAGGTGCTTGACGAAGGCCGCCTGACCCGTTCTTCCGGAAGGGAAGCGAGTTTCAGAGACGCGCTGATTATCGCCACTTCCAACGCTGGCAGTTCAGAACTTATTGCTAATCCGAATATTGAAAAGAAAATGTTGATTGATGATTTAATTCGAAATGGTGTTTTTGCGCCGGAATTTTTGAACAGATTTAACGATGTGGTGCTTTTCAAACCGCTTGACGCCAGTGAAGCGAGAAAAATTGCTTCTTTACTACTCTCAGAATTTGCCGAACGCTTGCAGGAAGATAAAAAAATTACACTGGTGATTGATGATGTTTTGATTGATAAAATCGCTGCCGCCGGTTTTGATCCAGAATTTGGCGCGCGTCCAATCAAACGCGCGATGGAAGAAATAGTGGAAAACAAAGTCGCCGAATACATCATGGCCGGCAATGTCGGCGGGAGCGTAAAAATAATTTAAACTTTTTTCTCTGCCTTTTTCTCCGGCATTTTGGATTTGAGGACTATTTCATCCACAATGCCGTAAGCTTTGGCTTCCTCGGCATCCATAAAGAAATCCCGTTCCACATCTTTTTCCACTTGGGCGAAACTCTTGCCGGTATTTTTCGCGAGTAACTTGTTTAGGTTGTCGCGGGTTTTCAAAATATGCTTGGCGGTGATGGCGATGTCGGTCGCTTGGCCTTCCACGCCGCCGGCCGGCTGATGGATCATCACTTCGGCGTTGGGCAGAATAAATCTTTTGCCTTTTTTGCCGGCCGACAAAATTATCGCCGCGCCGGAAGCGGCGAGTCCGACGCAGAAAGTGGAAACATCCGGGCGGACATGATTCATCGTGTCCACAATCGCCATGGTGCTGGTGACGGATCCGCCGGGAGAATTCAAATAAAGATAAATGTCTTTTTTTGAATCTTCTGATTCCAAGAAAAGCAATTGGGCGATCACGATATTGGCGGTGTTGTCGTCAATCGGTCCGGCCAAGAAAACAATTCGCTCGCGCAAAAGCCGCGAGTAGATATCGTAAGCCCGCTCGCCAAATTGACTTTTTTCAATGACAGTTGGAATTAACATAAGTTTATTATAGCATTACTTTTGATTCTCCAAAAACTGAAAAATCTTTTCATTAGTCAAAACATTCTCAGCGTGGATTTTGGCGCGCTCGGGGTCGGCGTCTTTGTATTGGTCTAAAATCGCGGCGACTTCTTTTGCCACTTCCATTTGATCGGCAACTATTTTTTCCACTTTGGCGATTTCATTTAAGATTAAAGCCAGTTTAGCTTTTTTCTCAGCGTCTTTTAGAAACTCTTTTCGCAAATCTTCTTTGGTTTTGTTCAGGTGTTTCAAATAATCCTCAAATTTCAAACCCATAGCCGTGATATCGGATTCCATTCGGTATAAAATTTTATCCAGTTCTATTTCCACTAAAATTTCCGGCAATTCCAATTCGCTTTTCTCTATAATTTCTTAAATTATCTTCAGACGCGTTTTTTCTTTTTGTAAATTTTCTTTTTCCAGTTTCAAATTTTCTTTGAGTTTAGTTTTGAAATCCTCCACATCTTTAAAGGGACCGAGAGCTTGGACAAATGCGTCGTCAAATTCGGGCAAATTTTCCTTGACCTCACCCCCTGCCCCCTCTCCTTGTGAAGGAG
>JBAPNK010000085.1:0-7337 GCA_049279095.1 Minisyncoccia bacterium | reverse complement strand
CCGTCGCTAAAGCTATGGCGAGTCGCAGTATTATCTTTTATTTTGTTCCGTTCTAAATGAAGGTTAAACTTTATTTTTATTTAGAGTTTGATCCTAGCTCAGGATGAACGCTGGCGGCGTGGATAAGGCATGCAAGTCGAACGGTCCAGCCCCACTTTTCTAGAAAGCAATTTTGAAAAAAGTGGGGCTAGATAGTGGCGAACGAGGTAGTAATACATAGGAACTTCCCCCGAAGTCTTGAATAATCTATCGAAAGGTAGACTAATACAAGATGGTCTCGCAAGAGTAAAGTTCAAATTAATTTTTTTGCGCTTCGGGAAAGGCCTGTGCGGTATCAGCTAGTTGGCAGTGTAAAAGACTACCAAGGCTATGACGCCTAGGGGAGCTGAGAGGCTGACCCCCACCGATGGTACTGAGACACGGACCATACACCTACGGGTGGCTGCAGTCGAGAATCTTCCACAATGGACGAAAGTCTGATGGAGCGACGCCGCGTGATTGATGAAGTCCCTCTGGGACGTAAAGATCTTTTATGAGGGAAGAAGTTTATTGACTGTACCTCATGAATAAGAGGCTCCTAATCTCGTGCCAGCAGGAGCGGTAATACGAGAGCCTCGAGCGTTATCCGGAATTATTGGGCGTAAAGGGTGCGTAGGTGGTTTTGTTAGTCTTTTGTCAAAGCCCCGGGCTTAACCTGGGATCTGCAAAAGAAACGGCAGAACTTGAAAGTGCGAGAGGCGTACGGAACTCATGGTGTAGGGGTAAAATCCGTTGATATCATGGGGAACACCAAATGCGAAGGCAGTACGCTGGCGCATGTTTGACACTGAAGCACGAAAGCGTGGGTCGCGAATGGGATTAGATACCCCAGTAGTCCACGCCCTAAACGATGATCTCTCGCTATTCGGAGTATCGACCCTCTGAGTGGCTTAGCTAACGCGTTAAGAGATCCGCCTGGGAAGTACGGCCGCAAGGCTAAAACTCAAAGGAATAGACGGGGACTTGCACAAGCAGTGGATTATGTGGCTCAATTCGATGGTAAACGAAGAACCTTACCAGGGTTAGAAATTCTAGTGCAATCTCGAGGAAACTCGAGACCTCGCAAGACTCTAGAACAGGTGATGCATGGCCGTCGTCAGTTCGTGGTTTGAATTGTCCCCTTAAGTGGGTTAACGAACGCAACCCTCGTTGTGTGTTACAAGTGTCACACGAGACCGCCCCCACCAAAGAACAGCACCCCTCCCAAACCCTCCCCTTAGCTAAGGGGAGGGCAAGTCCGATTTATCGGACGCGGGTGGGGTGGTGAATTTTGGTGGGGGAGGAAGGAGAGGATGACGCCAGGTCAGCATGTCCCTTTGATACCCTGGGCTGCACACATAATACAATCGCCGTTACAACGCGGAGCGACGGGGCGACCCTGAGCGAATCGTTTAAAAACGGCGTCAGTTCGGATTGGAGTCTGCAACTCGACTCCATGAAGCTGGAATTGCTAGTAATCGCAGGTCAGCTAAACTGCGGTGAATACGTTCTCAAGTCTTGTACTCACCGCCCGTCAAGTCAAGGGAGCCGGGAGTACCCGAAGTATCCGCAGAAGCGGGTCCTAAGGTAAGCTCGGTGACAGGGACTAAGTCGTAACAAGGCACGGGTAGCGGAAGCTGCTCGTGGAATAATTCAATTTGAAAAACATTCCAATTTTAATTTATTAGAATTGAATTTTCGCCTCAAGCGAAAATTGATCTCGGAGAGATTGGATATATTGAGTCGGTATTGTGTCGCTCAATTGACGACACAATAGTTTGCTTGAACTTAAAACAAAATGACAAGTGTGGAATAGACATACAAAATAAAAAAGTTAACCCTCCGTTGCGTAAAGCTATGGAGGGCGAAGGAACGAAACAAAACAAACAACAGCAAAAAACAAAAAAATCACCAAGAAATTGGTGATTTTTTTGTTTGTGATATAATTTATATATGGAAGTTAAATCTAAAAAACGCGTTGGAATATTGCGCGGGGGAACAGGTAAATATTATGCGTCTTCGCTCAAAAAAGGCGGGGAGATTATTTTACACATTTCGGAAAACTTGGCGGACAAATATAAAGTTTTTGATATCTTGGTTGACAAGGATTACATCTGGCATTTGAACGGTGTGCCGGTGAATCCTGGAGATTTGATTAGCAAGGTGGATGTGGTTTGGAACACTTCGCATCCGAGTTTCTCTAATATTTTGGAGTCTTTATCTATTCCGAATATAGGCATTGGATTTTTTTCTTCATCTTTAGAGAACAGCAAAGAAATGCTCAAAGAGCATGTAAACAAAATCGGCATAAATGTGCCGAGGCAAATAATTTCTCCAAAAAGCGCGCGGGAAGTTTTTGAAAAATTCGGCGCGCCGTGGATTGTGAAAACTTTTAACGAAGATTCCAATCCCTATATACAACTGGCGAAAACTTTTCCGGAATTGGCGGAAATTATGGAAAATGGCAGACGGCAGAAAAAAGAAATTTTAGTTGAAGAATTTATTCCCGGCAAAATCGCGTCTATCCATTCGGTGCCGAAATTTCGCAATGAAGAAATTTACATCTTTCCGTTGGGAAATAGTTTCGGTGTTTTTTCGGCGGAAGAAAAAAATAAATTAACTAGCCTAGCGAAAACTTTGCACATTCATCTCGGCGCCAAACATTATTTGAAATCGGATTTTCTTTTGACTCCGCGGGGAAAAATTTATCTGCTTCAGATTGAAGAAAATCCCGACCTAAAACAAGACTCGCATTTTTCGCAAGTCGCCGAATCCGTTGGCGCGAAAATGAGCGATGTGGTAGAACATATATTAGAACAAGTATTATTATAAATTTGCATAAAAAAATAGTGTTTAGTATAATGTAAATATGAAAAAAATTCTTAAAAAGAAAATGAGTATCGAAGATTTAGCTTTCTCCATAAACAAAGGGTTTAAGAGAGTTGAGAATTTGATTGAAGAAAAGATTGATCAATTAGCTATTTCCACAGCTAAAGGTTTTGAAAATACGGCGACAAAAGACGACATCGAAGGACTTAAAAGTCAGATTCAGGGGGTGAATAATAGAATTGATGATATTTCAATGAATAGAGTCAAATATGAAGACCATAATAAACTAAAAGCGCGGGTGGATTTTATAGAAAGAAAACTGGAGATAAAAAGTTAATTTTCTATTTTTGGGCATGTGGCGGAATTGGTATACGCGTACGCTTCAGGAGCGTATGGAGTAATCCTTGAGAGTTCAAATCTCTCCATGCCCACTCGCTTTCGCGACTATGCGGGCTTCGCCCGTCGTAGCTCGCTTCAACGAGCGAAGACGGGCTGTAGTATACCGGTCGTACGCATCCTTCGGGAGGATGTAGACTGGGTTCGATTCCCAGCAGCCCGAACGCAGTGAGGGATGAAGCAAGCAAATTTATTTGCTTGCGTTGGGAAGCGAAAGGCTTTTCCTTGCGAGCGTAGCGAGCTGGAAAAGCACCTGGCTATGTAGTAGCCGATTCCCAGCAGCCCGAATTTTTGCTACAATATATTTACAAAATTATTTTTATCTGTAGCGGGTGATCGCACTCACATAGGCACATATGTTGGAGTTTCGCCACCACCCGCTTCAAATGAAAATAATTTTTTTATTTATGCAAAAAAATAAATTTTGAAGTTATCCACAGTTTTATGTGAAAAAGTATTGTGCATAATTTTATTATGCGAGATAATTAGAGAAGTTCGAAGCAATAAAAATTTCAAGGTCGTTTTATTGCAAACTAAAAATTAAAAATTAATTTCAAAAATATTATGGCAGCAAAAAAGAAGGCAAAGAAAGTTGTAAAAAAGGGAAAGAAGAAAGGAAAGAAATAATTTCTTTTTCTCACTTCAAAAAAACTTCTCCGAATGGAGAAGTTTTTTTGTTTTGAAAATATGCTAAGATATATTTATGAGTTTATGGAGCGGAATATTTGGAGACGAAAGCTCTAAATTTATAAAAAATGCTGAAGAAATAGTTCAAAAAATCAATTCTTTGGAAGATTCTATTTCCAAGTTGGCAGATGCGGATTTTCCCAAGAAAACCTTTGAATTTAAAGAGAAATTAGCAAAAGCTGAAAACAAGAAAGAAGTTTTAGATGAAATATTGCCGGAAGCTTTTGCTTTAGTCCGCGAAGCGCAAAAAAGAACTTTGGGCATTCGGCTTTACGATGTGCAATTGGTTGGCGGTTTGGCTCTGCATAATGGAAAAATCGCCGAGATGAAAACCGGCGAAGGCAAGACCAATGTTGCTCCCTTGGCGCTTTACTTAAATGCGCTTACGGGAGAAGGCGCGCATTTGGTCACCGTCAACGATTATCTGGCGCGACGCGACGCGGTTTTGATGGGACAGGTTTATGATTTTTTAGGATTGAAAACAGGTGTCATCAATTCCAACAATGTTTCTTATTTATATGATCCGACGCACAAAGAAGAGGACAAAGAACGGGATCAAGTCGGAGAATTTAAAATTGTCTATGATTTTTTAAAACAAGCGGGAAGGAAACAAGCATATGCGGCGGACATCACTTACGGCACCAATCACGAATACGGTTTTGATTATTTGCGCGACAATTTGGCGACCAATATTGATCAGCTTGTCCAACGAGAACATCATTTTGCGATTGTGGACGAAGTGGACTCAATTTTGATCGACGAAGCGCGCACGCCATTGATTATTTCTAACGCTTCCGGCGACTCAGAAGATTTTTATGTGAAATTTTATCAAATCGCGAAACAATTGAAACGGGATTCGGATTACGAAGTGGATGAAAAATTAAGAGCTATTTCTTTGACCGATGCCGGCATCACTAAAGCCGAGAAATTGCTTGGAGTGGAAAATATTTACACCGAAAAAGGCATCAAATATGTGCATCACTTGGAAACTGCGGTCAAAGCGCAAGCCATTTTTGAGCGAGACAAAGATTATGTGGTAAAAAATGGCGAAGTGATTATAGTGGATCCATTTACCGGGCGTCTGCAACCGGGCCGGCGCTGGAGCGAAGGAATCCATCAAGCTATCGAAGCGAAGGAAGGCGTAAAAATAGAAAAAGAAACCCGTTCCTCCGGCTCAATAACTTTCCAAAATTATTTCCGGTTTTATAAAAAGCTTTCGGGGATGACAGGCACCGCCGCGACTTCCGCCGAAGAGTTTTTGAAAGTTTACGGGCTTGACGTAATTGTGATTCCAACTAATCGCCCGGTTGTCCGTGTCGACCAAAGCGACTTAATTTTCCAGACTGAAAAAGGAAAATTCCAGGCAATTGCCAAAAAAGTCAAAGAACTGAATCAAAAAGGCGCGCCGGTTTTAATCGGCACCATTTCCATCGAAAAAAACGAATTGCTTTCGGTTTATTTGAAACAAGAAGGTGTAGCGCATGTGATTTTGAATGCCAAGAATCATGAACGGGAAGGCGAGATTATCGCCCAAGCCGGCAAAAGAGGCGCAGTCACGATTGCCACCAATATGGCCGGCCGTGGCATAGATATAAAATTGGGCGGCAATCCGGCCTTGCCCGGCGAAGCGGACTTTGTCCGCAAAGTCGGGGGGCTTTTTGTGCTTGGCACCGAGCGACACGAGGCAAGAAGAATTGACAATCAGCTCCGCGGTCGTTCCGGCCGGCAAGGCGATCCGGGCGCCACGCAATTTTTCGTTTCGCTGGAAGACGACCTAATGCGGGTTTTCGGTTCGGAAAAAATCAAAAATATGATGGGCCGTTTCGGCATACCGCCCGATGTGCCGATCGAGAACCGTTTTATCAATAAAACTTTGGAGAACGCGCAAGCCAAAATCGAAGGTTTTCATTTTGACGCCCGCAAAAATACGCTGGAATACGACGATGTGATGAATCATCAGCGAAAGATTATTTACGAAAGACGGCAAAAAATGCTGCGCGCGGATAAACAGGAAATTGAAAAATTATTAAAACAAATTTTAGAAAAAAGAGAAGATAAAGAAAAATCAGGGAAAATCTTAGAAGAGAAAAAAAATAAATTAGGGGAGGAGAATTTTCTGGAAACAGTGCGTCGGATCATGCTTTATACCAACGACACACTTTGGATGGAGCATTTGGAAGCGATGGATTATCTGCGATCGTCGGTGAATTTGCGCGCTTACGGCCAGCGCGAGCCGATTGTGGAATACAAAAAAGACGGGCTCGCTATGTTTAGAGAAATGGAACAAGTTTTCAAAGAACAAGTTTTTTCGCTGATCACTACGATAAACACGGAAGCGGTCGTAAAAATGCAAACGGAAACGACTTCGCCGGAAGGAGTTTTAATTACCAGCCATAATGAGCCGAGCGAAGACGCAAAAAGCGCTCAAACTGACCCAGTTGTGCAAGGCTCGGCCTCGCACAGTGGTATGAAAGAAATTGGCAGAAATGATCCATGCCCGTGCGGAGCGATTAATCCGGCGACCGGCGAGATTTTTAAATACAAAAAATGCGGACTCATCAACGCGCCACAGCATCGGAAGTCGTTGATTAATTAAAAAATTATAATAAGGGTTTATTGATATAATTGGCTTATAAAAAAATATAATTTTTATGTTTAATAAAAAATCGTTTGAGGAAATAGAAAAGGCGAAATTTAATAGAAATAGTTTTGTGAAACCTCTTTCAGAAAGCTATTGCTTTTCAAATATATGTGATGGTATTGAAGATTTATTAATTGGTAAAACAAATTCTAAATTACCTAGAGATGTATTTGGAAAATTTCAAAATAAATACAAAAATGTAGTGTTGTTTGTTGTTGATGGTTTTGGCTGGTCATTATTTAATAAGTTATATAGTAACAATTTGTTATCAAAAGAGTTATTAAAAAAAAGTGTTATATCACAAATGACAGCTCAATTTCCATCAACAACTGCGGCTGAGTTGACGTCTATACACACAGGTATGTCAGTAGAAGAAACAGGAGTTTATGAGTGGTCTTATTATGACAAAACTGTCGGTGCAATGATTACTCCACTTTTGTTTTCATTACCCCCAGATAAAACCAGAAACTCTCTATTAAATAAAAATATTGATCCAAAAAAAATATTTCCATTTTCAACATTTTATGAATATTTGAATAAAAAAAATATTACGTCTTCTGTATTTACACCGCAAGAATTTAATCCCTCAGTATATAATGATACCCTACTCAAAGGAGCAAATGGTATCTGGTATGAAAATATTGAAGATGGTTTAGATACTTTAGTAAAAAGAATTAATGAGGAAAAAAATAAGTCATATAATTTATTTTATTTCGATAAAGTTGATTCAATTGGACACAAAAAAGGTCCCTTGTCGATAGAATCC
>JBAPNK010000084.1:0-3950 GCA_049279095.1 Minisyncoccia bacterium | reverse complement strand
CTTTTATATCAGAGAGTTATTTTTTAATTTATTTATGAAAAAAATACAAAAAAATTCCAGAGTATTGATCTGCGACGGGGGAGGGATGCAGGGAGCTTTTATGGCAGGCGTGCTGGAAGAGTTTCATCGGAAAGGCATAAAACCGGATTTTTTTGATTTATATGTCGCTACATCCGCTGGCGCCTTTTGTTGCGTCTATTTTTTAACCGGTCAATGCGAGCAAGGATTAAGAGTTTTTACCAAGCATTTGCCAAAAGGTTTTATCGGCTGGAAAAATTTGCATCCTTATTATAATTTGAATTATTTAAAAAAAGTAATTACGGAAATTGAGCCTATTGATTTGGAAAAATTAAGAAAAATAAAATCTCCACTGATGGTCAGCCTTACTAGACCAGGCAAGAAAAAAGCAGATTTTGTTGATTTACGAAAAGCCAAAGATCCAATTAATATTCTTCTCACTTGCGCTAGCGCGCCGATACTTTCAGAAGAGATGAATATTGATGGCGAAGTTTATTTTGATGGCGGTTTCAAAGCCCAGCCGCCTATCGGTTATCCGGGATTAAGTAAATTTTCAACTAAATTAGTTCTGCTTACTTATCCGAAAGGATATCAACTCAAGCCTTGGGTTTGGGAAATCGGCTCATTGATTCTTGCTAAATATCCCGAATTACGAAAAATGGTGGCTGAAGCGCCGATATTACAAAATAAAATGATGAGAAAAGTTGAAAAAAATAAAAAACTTCTAGTAATAAGACCGAAAGAAATGCTGCCAGGGCATTGGCTCGAGAGGGAAGCGAAAAATATAAAAAAGAATGTTAAATTGGGGAATGTCGCGGCAAGGAATTTTTTAAAGGAAACAAAAAATTGGTGAAAATTATTTCACTTTTCCAGTTTTTTATGCTAACATTACCAAATGGATTTCGATTTTTTTAACCAAAAAAAGGAGCCGAATACGCCTCCCAATAAAGGCAAAAAGAAAAAGGGAAATTTTTCCGGGAGCATTTTGGGCGCGATCGTTTTTTTTATGTTGATCACCGCTTTGTATTTGGCTGTGGCCGGCAATGGCACGCCGCCGCCGCAAGTTTCTATTTCCGAATTGGCTAATAGTGTGGTGGCGGGAAATGTCAAAACGATTGTAGTGGAAGGGGATCAACTCACCATTACTTATCAAAACGGCGATGTAAAAGATTCCAAAAAAGAAATCGGCTCGCCGCTTTCGCAGACACTTTTTGATTATGGCGTGACGCCGGCGGCTTTGGCCAAAACGGATATCCAGATTAAAGATGAAGGAGGTTTTTCTTTTTGGCTGGCGAATATTCTGCCGATTCTCTTGCCAATACTTTTTATTCTGCTTTTCTTTTGGTTTTTGTCGCGGCAAGTGCGCGGCGCCGGAATGCAGGCTTTTTCTTTCGGACAGTCCAAAGCGCGGATTACCGATCCGAACGACAAAAATAATCGGGTGACTTTCAAAGATGTCGCCGGCTGCAAAGAGGCGAAAGAAGAATTGAAAGAAATCGTGGATTTTTTGAAAAGTCCAAAGAAATTTTTGGATATCGGCGCGCGCATACCGAAAGGCGTGATTTTAACCGGCGCGCCCGGCACCGGAAAAACTTTATTGGCGCGGGCGGTTGCCGGCGAGGCGGGCGTGCCTTTTTTCCATTTGTCCGGAAGCGAATTTGTGGAGATGTTTGTCGGTGTCGGCGCTTCGCGCGTGCGGGATCTTTTTAAGATGGCCAAAAAAGCGGCGCCGGCGATTATATTTGTGGATGAAATCGACGCGATCGGCCGAACCCGCGGCGGGGGTTTTGGAGGCGGCAACGACGAACGGGAGCAAACCTTAAACCAAATTTTGGTGGAGATGGACGGCTTTGAACCAAATGATAAGGTAATCGTGATGGCGGCGACCAACCGGCCGGATGTGCTCGATCCGGCGCTCATTCGTCCCGGGCGTTTTGACCGCAAGGTGATTCTGGATTTGCCGGACCGCGCCGACCGCGAAGAGATTTTGAAAATTCACGCGGTGAAAAAACCTTTGGCGGAAGATATCAATTTGAAATTGATTGCCGAACGCACGCCCGGTTTCTCCGGCGCGGATTTGTATTCGCTGATGAACGAAGGCGCGATTTTGGCGGCGCGGGAGAATCGCAAGAAAGTTTTCCAGTTTGATTTGATTCGCGCGATCGAGAAAGTGATGCTCGGGCCGGAGCGCAAAAGTCATCTGCTTTCCAAAAAAGAAAAAGAAATCACCGCGTATCACGAAGCTGGTCACGCGATCGTGGCTTCGGTTTTGCCTTTTGCCGATCCGGTGCACAAGGTTTCCATCATCGCCCGCGGCAGCGCCGGCGGTTACACTTTGAAACTGCCGCTCGAGGAACACCATTTGCAATCCAAGAAAGAATTTATTGACGATATTGCGATGTCGCTTGGAGGATATGTGGCAGAGAAAATGATTTTTGGCGACATTACCACCGGACCGTCTTCCGATTTGCAAGTGGCGACCAATTTGGCGCGGGCAATGGTAACGCGCTGGGGGATGTCTGATGTTATCGGCCCGGTAGCGCTCGCAGGCGGAGGCGGCCGAACGCAATACGGCGAAGAAATCGAAAAAGAATTTTCGGAAACCGTTGCCACCAAAGTGGACGCGGAAGTTTCCCGCATTATTCAAGACGGACTCAAAACTGCGGAAAAAGTTTTAACCGAAAACAAAAAAGCTTTCACGGTGATCGCGCAAAAATTGATTGAAGTGGAAACCATCGAACAAGAAGACTACGAAAAAATTCTCACCGCGCACGGGATACTCTTAAAAAAGAAAGAAATTGTTGCGCCAGTAGAAACAATATAATATAGTGGAGTTGCTTCCACCCTTAGCTCAGTTGGTAGAGCGAGCGCCTTATACGCGCCAGGTCCTAGGTTCGAATCCTAGAGGGTGGACAAATTGAGACATCAAAGAAAAATCTTCACTTTTCATAGTGAAGATTTTTTGGTATAGTGTATATGCTGACAGAAAAATATTAATATGCATTCATTAGTGGTAATTTTATCGCTAATCCTGACCAGTATTGGCATTCCAATACGAGGAAACAGGATTGGCGGTGAATGCCGTTTTTCTGTCAGCACCTCGTTATTGGGGTGCCTATTTTGTTTTTAGGCATCCTAGACGGATGCTTATGAAAAAAGAAACTAAAATAAAAAATAAACTTTTTGACAATGAACGACAGGGTCAACTTCATTTTTTCAAAAATTTTGGAATTAATCTCGACGAGAATGATGTTTTGATTGCAAATACCGACGGTGTCCATAATGGAAATATTTTTGAATTTAAATTAGATATTACCAAAACACAGCAAGTGCTTTTTCAAGCAATTAAATATCTCTCAAGACGAAGAATTACCGGCAATCCTGTGCCAAAAAATATTTTACTCGTTTCTTTGAATCAAAGCACAATGTATATTTTTGACAGCGGAGATTACTTTGACGAAATTCATAAAATTTATTTTGGTGGGGCAAGTAAAAATAATGATGGTTTTGAAATTAAAAAACAACCAATAGAAATTGATTATTCGACAGGTGTCGGCGCAGACAAGGTTAAAAAACTATTAAAAGAAAATAATTTTACCAAAATCAAAATCACTGTGGATTGTATTATTGGATGGGCAGAAAAATTTTACCGAGAAAATCCAACAGCCAAGAAAGGTGATTTTCTTGATGATAAAGACGGTGGCGAAATTCGCAGACCAATAAAATTCAAAGAATATATTTTGCCGTTCAAAGAAAAAACAAATATCAAATTCAAGTATTTAATGGATAAGTTGAATGACAATTTGATAAAAAAAGAACTTGGAGCATTTTTTACTCCACTTGCTTACGCTAAAAAATCTGTAGAACTTGTCCGCGAGGCAATCAAACTTGTGCCGAAAGGAAATGATTATATTATTTTGGATAGATGTGCT
>JBAPNK010000083.1:0-11743 GCA_049279095.1 Minisyncoccia bacterium | reverse complement strand
GGCAAAGAAGTTTCTGGTTCGGACATGTCGGAAAATGTGCTAACCCACGAACTAGCAGAGCTTGGAATTAAAATAACTATCGGGCAAGGTTTTGAGTTCATTCCTAAAGATGCGGATTTGATTGTCTATACTATCGCTATTCCGCATTATGATCCGAAACTTTTTGAGCAAATTAAAAATTCCAGAATTTTATTTAAAAGCTACCCAGAGATGCTTGGTTTGGTTACTAAAGATAAGTATACGATTGCAATTTCCGGCACTCACGGCAAAACGACTACTACCGCGATGATTGCAAAAATTTTAGTGGATGCGGGACGGGACCCTTCCTTGGTTGTCGGTTCTTTACTAAAAGATTTCAAATCAAATTTAATCATTGGTAAAAGTGATTTGTTTGTGGTGGAAGCCTGCGAATATGAAAGATCATTTTTAAACTTAAAACCAAAAATTTTGGTTATTACAAATATTGAACCAGACCATCTTGATTATTATAAAGATTTAGATGATATTAAAACTGCCTTCAAACAACTTGCCGCGCAAAGTGAAAAAGTAATTTCAGATTATACTAAATATCTGGACAAAGTTCCAAAACTTTCCGTGCCGGGAATTCATAATCGAATGGACGCGGCGGCGGCTTACGCCGCCGCGTCCAGCTTGGGAATTTCCGAAGAAATTATCCAAAAATCTCTGGCTGGTTTTGAGGGTACTTGGCGCCGGCTGGAAAAAAAGGGAAAAACCAAAGAGGGAACAATTATTTACGACGACTATGCGCATCATCCAACGGAAATAAAAGCGAGTTTGGAGGGGCTCAGAGAATTATATCCTAAGGGCGAATATAATATTACCGTCCTTTTCCAGCCACATCTCTACAGCCGGACCAAGGCACTTTTCGATGATTTTGTGACTTGCTTTGATCAAGCGGACAGAGTTTTGCTTTTGCCGATATACTTTGCTCGAGAAAATCCTGATCCAGAGGTTTCAAGCGAAAAACTGGCCACGGCAATCAAGGCGCACAGGGAGGAAGCGACAGCTTTCATTGACTTTGAATCAGCGGAAAAGGTTGTCGAAACCTTAAATTTGGGTAAAAATGATGTTTTTGTAACCATGGGAGCCGGGGAGGCCTACAAAGTGGCCGACAAAGTCTTTTTTTGACAGAATCATAAATCTGTGTTTAAGTATTGACTTTTGGTCTGGAATATGCTAGCATATAAACAAGTCCTTAGTATATGGCGCAAGCTTATATATTAAGGGTTTTTTAGTTTTCACTGTCTTTGGTTCGGCGGAGCGCAACCGCTAATTATGAAAAACACAAAATTAATACGGTTCGCGCAGTCGCTTATCTTTTTACCAATAATGACCATAATGACGCCAAGCGGAGGACTTCCGGCTTCCGGTGTCTTGACTCCGGGCATTATTCCTAATGTTGTTGTTTTGGCGCAGGCCAGTCAAAATCAAACTCCCGCTGTCGATCCAATTATAAAAATGGAAGCGGATGCGATTGATGGTTATTTTGCCAGCCACGATATGCCGCTTCTAGGCACGGGTATGGAAATGGCGACCGTCGCCGAGAATAACGACATCGATTGGCGCCTTTTGCCGGCGATTGCGGTGCGAGAATCAACCGGCGGCAAAAATGCCTGCGACGGCGTCAATAATAATCCTTTCGGTTGGAATTCCTGCAAGGTTGGTTTTGATTCGATCAACCAAGCGATTGAAACCGTGGCAATGAACATAGGCGGAAACAATCCCAACACCGCCAAACATTACGATGGCAAAAATATAATTCAAATTTTGCGTTCCTATAATCCGCCATACATCGCGCCAAGATATGCCGAGCAGGTGATAGCGATAATGAAAGCCATCGGTCCGGCGGATGTTACTCCAAATACACCAGCGTCATCTTCTGATCCTTCGGCTCAAAAAGCGTAATTTGGAAATTGTAATTTTTGCCTAGTTCTAATTTCTCGCGGAGTTTGGCTTCACTTGGAAAAGTGGAATTATGCACCAAGCCGGCAACGCCTTCCTTGATGGAAACGAGCGCGCCGTGTTTGTTGTATTTAATTACCACGCCTTTAATGATGTCTCCTTTTTTTAATTTGCCTTCATATTCTTTCCAAGGATTTTCCTTGAGCGCTTTGATGGACAGCGAAATTTTTCCGTCTTTGATTTCTATCACTTTCGCTTTCACTTTTTCTCCCACCTTGAACAAATTGCGCGGGTCTTCTACCAGCCCCCAATCCAGTTCGGAAATATGCGCTAGCCCTTCCAGCCCTTCTTCCAGTTTCAAAAATATTCCAAAATCTACAATTCCCGCAACCACGCAATCCAAATTGTCTCCGACGGCGTATTTGCTCAAGATCTCCTTTTTTTCTTCCGGGTTGTTGTCCTTCTCCGAAAAAATTAGCTTACCTTCTTTCGGCAAAGTGGAAATAATCATTACGGAAATATTCGTCCCCACCAGCTTTTTCAGCTCTTTCAATATTTTGTCTTTGTCGGAATCAAGCACGCGCGGATAATGATCGGCTTTCAGCTGGGAAGCGGGCAAGAATCCTTGAATTCCTTGCCATTCCAAAATCAAACCGCCCTTGTTTGCCTCTTTCACTTTTAAATCCAAAATGGTTTTCGCCTTGATCGCTTTTTCCGCTTCACTCCAAGCGAGCGCTTGCTTGGCTTCTTTTAGGGAAAGTTCGATATAGCCGTCTTCGTTTTCCGCTTCCACAATTTTTGCCTTGATGGTGTCGCCCAAACTTATTTTCTTGATAACATCTTTAGCATTAATAAATTCCCGGCCATAAATGATGCCGGTGCCGAAAGGAGCCAAGTCCACGAAGACGGAAGATTTTTCCACTAAAATTACCGGACCCTCTACCAGGGAATCAACTCCCGGTTTATTCGCGCTGCGGTCGGTGATTGAATTTAGCACTAGATTTTCTTTTACTTCTTCTATTGTATCTATATCCATAAAATTAAAAAATCCGCATTAAAGCGGATATAAGGTTCAGGTTTTTCGGCACACGACCGAAAGGTTACCCCAAATCCTGCTTGCCCTGCCGAAGCTTTATGCAAAGGCGGGCTTTTAATAAATATTAAACTACTTTTATACTAGTACATAAAATTCAAAAATGCAAGCCTCACCCCTGACCCCTCTCCAGAGTACTGGCGAGGGGAATGTGGTATTATTGGCTTATGAAAGTATTTTACATAACAGGAAATTCTGGAACAGGGAAATCTACAGTTGTGGAAAAATTAGCTGAAAAAGGAGTTTTTTCGATTGATGCAGATTCTGTTAAAGGTTTAACTCACTGGATAGACAAAGAAACAAAAGAAAAATCAGAGTGGTATGCCGGTATGAGTGATGCTTGGTATAAAAAACATCAATATGTTTGTTATAAAGAAAAATTAATTGATTTAATAAATAGCAGTTCAAAAGATATTGTAGTTGTTGCGGGACTATTTAATAACCGTTCCGAGTTGATAGATTTATTTGATAAAGTTTTCTTGCTTCAATGCAAAGAAGAAACTTTTATGAAAAGAATCATAGAAAGAGAAAGTCATGATTTTGGTAAGCATCCCCTAGATCAAGAAAATATTTTAAGCTGGTATAAAAACTTTGAAAGGGAAGTACTGGAAGAAGGAGCTATCCTAATAAATACCGATCGTCCGCTTGAGGAAGTGGTTGAAGAGATTTATAAATATATTGAGATTTAATATTTGATCCTGATTAAAAAATTATTTTTTATGCCAGTGTTAAAAACAATACTCAAAGCAAGAGTTTTAAGACAAGAAGAAACTAAAGCGGAAAAGATTTTATGGCAAAAATTAAGAAATAAAAAACTGGGCATAAAATTCAGAAGGCAACATCCAATTGATATGTATATTTTGGATTTCTATGCTCCAGATATAAAACTTGCAATAGAACTTGACGGTTCTATACATAAAGAAAAAGAAAATAAAGAATGGGACAAAGAAAGAACAGATTATTTGAATTGGAAAGACGTAAGCGTTTTGAGGTTTTGGAATTCGGAAGTAGAGAGCGATTTAGAGAGAACTTTAGTTAAGATAAGGAATAAAATAGAAGCATTATTAAGCAGTTGATTTTGTATTTTTCCCCTCGCCAGTACTCTGGAGAGGGGATGAAGGGGTGAGGTGAATGCTGGTATTTTTTTGTATTTTTTGTTATTATATACGCAATGATAATCACATATTTCGGCAAACAATTTTTTAAAATTCAGCAAGGAGAAATGATTCTGGCTTTTAATCCTGTCAGTAAAATTTCCAAAACCGACATCTCGGCGCATTTTGGCGCGGATATCGCTCTCGTCACCACGAATCATCCGGATTATAACGGCATTGAACAGCTCTCACATGGCGAACGGGCGCCGTTTGTGATTAACGGACCGGGAGATTATGAAGTCAAAGAAATTTTTATTAAGGGAGTTTTGTCCGAGGCGATTGTTGATAATAAAAAATATATTAACACCATTTATTTATTTTCTTTGGATAATATCGAGATTGCTTTTTTGGGCGCTTTGGGAGATGGAGAACTTTCCAAAGATTCGCGCGAAGCCATCAACAGCCCCGATATTCTTTTTGTGCCGATCGGAGGGGGTGAAATGCTCGACGCGAAAAATGCGGCCAAACTCGCTTCGTCATTGGAGCCAAAAATGATTATTCCGATGGATTACGACGAAGCCGCCTTGAAAGCATTTTTGAAAGAGCTTGGGGAAGAAAAAGCGGAAGTGACCGAAAAATTGTCCTTGAAGAAAAAAGATTTGGAAGGCAAAGAAGGGGAAGTGGTCGTCTTGCGGACGACTTAAGTTTAAGTATTTAAAAATTTAAACGGTGATGAAAAAAATAATTAATAATATCAGAAAACAGCCCGAGAGCGTTCGCCGACGCATTTTACACACAATGATTGCAGTTTTTGCTTTTATTTTAATTTTGCTTTGGATTTATTTTTTGGGAAACAATTTAGAAAATCCGGACACGCAAGCAAAAATGAGCCATGACTTGAAACCGTTTTCGGAGTTGAAAAATAATCTGGTCGGCGGTTATCAAAATAGCTTTCAGCAATAAAAATTATGGCGAAAAAATTAATTGAAACAATAGAAGAAAAACCGCGAGACGAAATTCGACAAGTGGATGTCGTGACGGAAATGAAAGAATCTTATCTGGCGTACGCGATGTCGGTTATCACCGCGCGCGCTCTGCCGGATGTGCGTGACGGATTGAAGCCGGTGCATCGAAAAATTTTATTCGGAATGAATGAAATGGGACTCACCGCAACGGCCCGTTTTCGCAAATCGGCGGCGATTGTCGGAGATGTGCTTGGAAAATATCATCCGCATGGAGATGTGGCGGTTTATGAAACAATGGTCGGAATGGCGCAGGAATTCTCATATCGTTACCCTTTAATTTTAGGTCAAGGAAATTTTGGTTCGATTGATGGAGACAGCGCCGCGGCGATGCGTTATACCGAAGCGAAAATGTCTAAAATTTCTTCCTTGCTTTTGCGGGATTTGGAAAAAGAAACTGTGGATTTTCGTCCAAATTATGACCAAACTAGAACGGAACCGGTTGTTTTGCCTTCGGCTGTTCCTGAATTGCTTTTGAACGGCACGCTGGGCATTGCCGTCGGTATGGCCACGAACATTCCGTCGCATAATTTGGCGGAAGTTCTTGATGCCACTAATTATTTGATTGAAAATAATGAAGCCACCACGGAGGATTTAATGCAATTTGTCAAAGGTCCGGACTTTCCGACCGGCGGTATCGCTTACGGCTACAAAGATATGCTGCACGCTTATTCCGGCGGACGCGGCGGGGTGGTTTGCCGCGGCGAGGCGGAAATAGTGGAGCAAAAAGACGGAAATTTTTCCATCATCATCACTTCCATTCCATTCAGAATCAATAAATCAAACTTGATTGTTTCCATTGCCGAATTGGTGCAGGAAAAAAAGCTGGAGGGCATCAAGGGTCTGCGCGATGAATCCACCAAAGATATTCGAATCGTGATTGATTTAAAACCAAGCGCGCACCCGGAAAAAGTTTTGAATTATATTTACAAAAACACCCAGCTGGAATCAAATTTTAATTTCAACATGGTGGCGCTGGTGGACGGCGTCCCGCAAACCTTATCGCTCAAATCCATCTTGGAGCAATTTATCTTGCATCGCAAAGAAATCGTAAAGAGGCGGAGCGCTTACGATTTGCGCAAAGCCGAAGAACGGGAACATATTCTGCTCGGCTTGAAAAAAGCGCTAGATAAAATCGATCGGGTTATCACCGTCATCCGCGGATCTAAAAATTCCCAAATCGCCAAGTTTAATTTGATGAAAGAGTTCAAGTTCTCAGATTTACAGGCAACGGCAATTCTGGAGATGAAACTATCCAAGCTCGCCGGGCTTGAAAGGCAGGCGGTTTTGGATGAACTTTTGGAAAAGCAAAAATTTATCGCGGCGATGAAAGATCTGCTCTCGAGTCCGAAAAAGATTTTGAAAACCATCGCCGACGAGCTCAAAGAAATTCGCGAGAAATACGCGGATGAAAGGCGCACAAAAATAATCAAAGGCGGCGTGAAGGAAATTTCCGACGAAGATTTGGTGCCGGAAAAAGAAACGATGCTGGTCTTGACCGCCGGTGGTTATGTCAAATGCACCGATCCGTCCGAATATCATGCCCAAAAACGCGGCGGCGTCGGCGTGATTGATTTGGAAACCAAAGAAGAAGATTTTGTGACGATGCTGGTTTCCGGTTCCACGCACAGCAATCTTTTATTTTTCACCAATCTCGGCAAAGTTTACCAGATGAAAATGTACGATATTCCGGAAGGTCGTCGGGCGACACGGGGAAAATCGATAATGAACTTTTTGGCGCTCTCCAGCGAAGAAAAAGTAACTTCCATTCTGGCGTTGCCAAAAGATTTGGAGAAAACAGCTTCTTCGTTGATGTTGGTTACCAAAAACGGCACCGCTAAAAAAATGGCGAGCGCAGGATTCAAAGATGTACGCCGCAGCGGCATTATCGCGATTCGCTTAGACAAAGACGATCAGCTGATTTCCGCTCTAGCGACGGAAAAAAGCGACGAGGTGATGATTGCCACCGCGGGCGGTCAGTCGATTAGATTCAAAGAATCCGATGTGCGCGAAATGGGCCGAACGGCCGGCGGGGTCAGCGGAATCAGATTGAAAAAAAGCGACGAGGTGATCGGCGTAGATGTCATTAAAAATAATAAAGAAAAAATCGGAGGAGCTTTCTTGACGATGAGCGCGAACGGTTTCGGCAAAAAAACTAACTTGAAAGAATATAAAGTCCAGCATCGCGGCGGTTCCGGCATAAAAACCGCCAAAGTTACTGCGAAAACTGGCAAGCTGATTGTGGCGAAAGTTCTTTCCGGCGCGGAAAACGAATTAATCGCGATGTCCAAAAAGGGGCAGGTGATACGCACCTCGCTAGAAGACATTTCATCGCTCGGCCGCCAAACCCAGGGCGTGACCATTATGCGCCTGCGCGCCGGCGACGGCATCGCTTCCTTGGCTTGCATTTAAAATATAAAATGTGCGAGGCTCAGCCTTGCACAAAAATCCTTTTAGGTTTAAAATTACAATATGTCTAGATTGATAAATATTGCTCCGGGCGAGTATTATCACATTTATAATCGCGGAGTTGGCAAGAAAAATATTTTTAATAACGACAAAGATCGCGCGCGGTTTCTTTTTTTGCTGCTTGTTTTGCAAGCCCCATTTGACTTAAAAAATACGACTCGTTTCGTTAAAGATTTTGCTCTTAACTTAAATATATTTGAAATTTTAGATCAAAAAGAAATACAGGAAATTATTAAAGAAAGATATGTAGAGTTGGTTGTTTTTTCTCTTATGCCGAATCATTTTCATATTTTGATTAAAGAAAATAAGCCTGGCGGAATATCAAAATATTTACATAGAGTTCTCACTGCTTATACAATGTATTTTAATATCAGAAATGAAACTAATGGCCACTTATTTCAAGGTCCATATAAAATTGTTCATATTAAAGACGACCGTCAGTTAATGCATTCTTCCGCTTATATACACCGAAACCCGCTCGAACTTGGATGGAAATTGTACGATCTGCATAATTATAAATGGTCAAGTTATGGCGACTACATAAACAATAATAGATGGGGAAATTTTATTGAAAGATCTATTTTGCTTGATAGATTTACCATGAAAGAAAAAGATACCTATAAAAATTTTGTCGAAACAAGTCCGGCGAAAAGCGAATTTGAATAAAATGTGCGAGGCTCGGCCTTGAACAAATACTAGTTTTTAATATTTCTTTAGTGTTATAATATATCCATGTTCTCCGACCCGGTGAAAAATTTAAAAATGTTGGGATTAAAAGAAAATGACATCGTCGCAGATTTGGGCGCGGGAACTGGATTTTATGCCATTGCCGCCGGAGCGCTCGCGCCGCGAGGAAAAGTCTACGCGGTGGAACTGCAAAAAGATTTTCTGGAAATTATCCGGCATAAAGTCAAAGAAGCGCATTTGAAGAATGTGGAATGTTTTTGGGGAGATGTGGAAAAGCTCGGCGGGACGAAAATCGGAGATCAGATTGCGGACGCGGCGATCGCTTCCAATATACTTTTTCAAACGGAAAACAAAGAAAATTTTATTTTGGAATTGAAAAGAATTTTGAAGAAGGACGGAAAAGTATTGTTGCTTGACTGGTCGGAAACATCGATAATGTCGGGAACGGTTGCGGTTCCAGAAAAAAAGGCTCGGGAAATGTTTGAAAAAGAAGGTTTTATTTTGGAACGGAAAATTGACGCGGGCGAGCATCATTATGGTATGATATTAAGTAAACTATGAAAAACTTCCAGCTTATTATTTTAATTGTTTTTATCGCCGCCGCTATTTTC
The DNA here is from genome assembly GCA_049279095.1 of Minisyncoccia bacterium. GTDB lineage: Bacteria > Patescibacteriota > Minisyncoccia > Phycocordibacterales > UBA9973 > UBA9973. Next base: position 2,844 of record JBAPNK010000083.1, on the reverse strand, counting down.
GGTGTTTTGGTTTTTTCCGGAGCGATTCCGATCGGCAAAAGCAGCTCGGCCGGAGGTTTGGGCGCAGTCGTTTTATGGGGCACCGTCCCCGCGACTGTGATCGCGGCTCCGCTCGAGGATTTCAACAACGCGCATCCGTCGTTTGTCGTGAAATATGTGGAAAAATCCTCGGATTCGTTTGATAACGATTTATTGGAAGCTTTGGCGAGTGGAACCGGTCCGGATTTGCTTTTTTTGCCGGATAATTTGGTTTATCATTATGCCAATAAAATTTTTACCATTCCATATTCCAGCTATCCGCTCGCCAATTTTAAGAATTCGTTTGCCGAAGCCGGAGAAATTTTTCTGACCGCAAAAGGCATCTTGGCTTTTCCAATGTCCATCGATCCGCTCGTGATGTATTATAACCGAAGCATGCTAAACTCCGCCGGAGTCGTTTCTCCTCCGGCGTCGTGGGACGATTTTACTTCCGTGGTGCCGTCTTTGGTTCAAAAAGACAGTTCCGGTCAATTGACAAAAGAAGCCGTGGCGCTTGGCCATTTTTCCAATGTTGCCAATGCTAAAGACATCTTGGCGACGCTTTTTATGCAAACCGGCAATCCGATTGTCGCTGAAAATAACGGAGTTTTTAGTTCAACATTGGGCTTAGCCACTTCCAATCTTCCGTCCGTTTTGCAATTTTATACGAGTTTCGCCGATCCGAGCCAGCCGTCGTATTCCTGGAATGCGTCTTTCCCCGATTCCACCGACCAATTTTCCGCAGAGAATTTGGCTTTTTATTTTGGTTTCGCTTCCGAGCTGCAATCTTTGGTGAATAAAAATCCGAATCAAGATTTTTTTGTTGCGCCAGTTCCTCAAATTAAAAATTCCAATTTCAAATTGACCAGCGCGCGGGTTATGGGCTTGGCTGTCTTATCTTCTTCCAAAAATTTCAACACGGCGTATCTGGCGGCAAATTTATTGGCGAGTTCGGATTTCGCCGGCAAATTTGCCGCCGCTACCGGCGTCGCGCCCGCCCGCCGGGATTTGTTGGCAAAAATTCCGACCGACGCTTACTCGCCGATTTTTTACGGTTCGGCGCTTTACGCCAAAAGCTGGCTTGATCCGTCGGAGGCGGACACCGACAATATTTGGAGCGGAATGATTGACAATGTGCTTTCCGGCAATATGTCGGCGAATGATTCAATTCATGATGCCGATTCCAAAATGCAGCTTTTATTGTTAAATTCAAATCAATGACAAAAATAAAAAAATTTATAATTATATTTTCTATATTTTCGATAATTATGTTGCCAAGTTTTTCTTTGGCGGCTACGCCGATACCAACAATAACAAATGAAAGTGGCAGCGGGATTAGCGGAGGTTTGGTGCCTTGCGGTGTTGCTGAAGGTCCCCAGAGTTCTACTGACTCAAGCGGTAATGTTACCAGCAGTATACAAGTTACAAAGCCTTGCGGTTGGAGCGATCTCTTAAATCTGGTGAATAATATCATAACTTTCATGCTTTATTATATGGCTATCCCGATCGCGGCGATAATGTTCGCTTACGCCGGTTTTCTTTTGGTCACGGCGGGCGGGGAAGCCGCTGGCGCGCGGACGAAAGCCAAGAATATTTTTACCAACACCGTTTTTGGTTTGATTTTAGCGGTGGCTTGCTGGATTATTGTTAAATTAATATTAACCACCTTAGGCTGGACCGGAATTGGTTCCGGTCTTGGATTTTAATAATATGAGTGTTACAATAAAGCTATGATTAATAATCCATTAGGATCTACAAATTCGCTTCCGGCTCTTATTCAAATCATTTTGAATGGCGCGCTGACAATTGGCCTGCCGGTGGTGTCGTTGGCGGTGATTTATTGCGGTTTTCTTTTTGTGGCGGCGCGCGGCAATCCTGAAAAACTGACCAAAGCCAAAGACGCGTTGCTCTGGACTTTAGTCGGCGCGGCGGTATTATTAGGAGCGTGGGCGATAGCCACGATGATCTCGGCGACGGTCACCGGGCTGGGGTCGTAGATATTATTATTAGTTAACGCAAAATATATGCGGAAAAATTTATTGAAGTTGGTTTCGTTTGTTTCTTTGGCGGCGTTTTTCCCGTTTTTGGCTTTCGCCGATTGTGTGACCACTTCTGGTTTATGCGGTGTTGTTTATACCATAGGTAAACTTCTTGGTTATATTCTGCCTGTTTTAGTAGCCCTTGGTGTTGTTTATTTTGTCTGGGGGGTGGTGATGTATGTAATTTCCGATAGCGAGGAGGCCAAGAGTAAAGGAAGAGACACTATGATTTATGGTATTATTGGATTAGCGGTTATTGTTGGTCTTTGGGGTCTTGTGTATATTCTTGGTGTTACTTTTGGTATCAACCCAGGTGCGACTAATAATACCATTACGAATACCCAAATTAATAATTTATTGCCACCGATGCCGTCACAATAATATGCAAAAGCAGCTAAAAAATTTAGCAAAATTTATTTCGCTATTTTCTCTTTTAGCTTTTTTTCCGATGATGGCTTTTGCCGCTGGTACCACTTCTTGTTCCTCGGCGACAGGTTTAAGCGCGGTAATCTGCACAATCCAATCTCTCTTTGCGGCGATTTTGCCGGTGCTAGTCGCTTTCGGCGTGCTTTATTTTGTCTGGGGAATGATAATGTATTTTGTCGTCGATAGCGAAGAGGCAAAAAAAACCGGTCGGGATAGAATCATTAATGGTGTTATCGGTTTGGCGGTGATTTTAGGCATTTGGGGCATAGTGAATCTTTTAATGGTAACTTTTAATTTGAGCGGCAGTATTCTTGCGGCGCCACAGGGAATAAATATAAACGGCGGCACAATAGCTGGCACC
>JBAPNK010000082.1:0-3911 GCA_049279095.1 Minisyncoccia bacterium | reverse complement strand
TTGTAAAGCTTGGCGATAATTTGCAGGGTTTGACCTTTGGTGACCGTATGTTCCAGACCCGAAACCGGCAAAATCAAAAGAACATCGCCGGGAGTCAGCGTGTCTCCCTTTTTCATATCATTAGCCCAAAGAATTGTATCCACCGAAACGCCGAACATCGCGGCTATTTGCGAAAGAGAATCGCCGTCGCGAACCACATAAACACTGGTGTCATTATTGGAAGAATCGGAAGTGTCCTTTCCGTCCGAAACGCCCATCGGACCAGTCGGGGCGACGATGGCGGTGCCGCTATCATCAATTACCGTGGCAGCGGAAGAACTGTCATTGTTTTTACTGTTACTAACTTGAGAAGAATCGCTGACCTGCAACGCGTTGTTCATACTTTGAGAATTGTCGCCAGTTTGCGGAGGAGTAATGATATTCGCGCTGGTGTCAGCATCGGCGTAAGCTTGGTCCGGGAAAAGGGAAGAAAGAAAACCGGCTTGAGCCACCCGCAAAGGCAAAAGAGACATCCCGAGCAACAGGGAAAACACTAGAATAGAGCTGAATATTTTGGTTAAATTTCTCATAGGGTACCTAGCGTCTCCGATTTCAATCATTTTCCGCCGCAACCGCCTATAAAAGGTACATCCACAAGGTAGCTCAAAATAGATCAAAAGTCAATCTGGTAAAAAGTAAAGGTGGAAAACCCAAGACCCCACCCTTCGCCCTCCCCTTGCCAAGGGGAGGGTTGGGAGGGGTAAAAAATTTTGTTTTTCGCCTAAAAAATGATATAATACAGTTATGACTATTCACGAATTCATAAAAAAGAGACCGTATTTGGTCTGGTATGTGAAAGATTTGGATAAACTGAACGAGGAATCTATTGTGGAACATGTTTTAAACTACGGCAACTGGGACGATGTGCAAGAAATGATTAAAATTCTGGGACTCTCAAAAACCGCCCAAATTTTCCGCGAAAAATCAAAGCCGGATAAATTCAACAGACAGAATTACGCTCCGCAGGTCAAAAATTATTTTCAGTTATACTTTAATAGATACGCGCCATCAAATTATGCATAAGGAAATTCTGACTGAAGAACAAAATAAATTATTAACTTTGGCGGCCATGAAGGCTTTTGCTCTCGGCAGACGCAACAAGTGGAAAGATTATGTTGATTTATATTTCATTATTAAAGATCGTTTTTCCGTAAACAAAATAGCTAAAAAAGCTGCAGAGCTTTTTGCTGGCGAATTTAACGAAAGAATTTTCCGCAATCAACTAGCTTACTTTGATGATATGAATTATTCTGAGCCAGTGGAATTTATGCCCGGCTTTGAAGTGGCGGATGAAATAATAAAACAAAAGTTGATTGATTTCAGTTTGGAGTAAAAAATTTGACAAAATAGATTAAAAGATTTATAATATAAATACATTTATGGAACCAAAAATACCGCAAAAACTAGTTGAACCTTCAATGGAAGAAAAAACAGCAGCGCTGTTAAATATCGTCGGGGCGGGAACCATAATTTCCTATCAGGGCGGAAATTACAAAGTGGCAGAAAAAGAAGAAACTGTTCCGGAAGATGCCGAATCTTCGGAAACAATCGAAGAATGGACTGATGCGGATGAAAAAAGATTGAAGGAGCTTGAAACAGAAATTTTGCAGGAACTCCGCAGTGAATGGAATAAATTACAGCAAGACGAGGACTTTCCAATTCTCGAGGCAGTCACGCTGATTGGCAATCAAGCAAAAAACAAAATGCCTGTTGAATTCGGAGTAGCTATATATGACCACAAAAATTTGTCTGAATACTTGGATAAAGCTCAAACCGACCCAAACTATTTAAACGCGGCCGAAACTAAACTAAAAGTTATAAAACTTGAACTGGAAAATTTTAAGCATATATTTAATGTAAACAGATATCTGGAAGCTTTTGATGGAATATATGAACGCCAGGCTGAGTTAGCGCCCTTGGCAGATCTTGTTTTGAAAAGTCGCGGAATAAAAAGATTTGTGCCAAGGCCAGGAGATGTGTTTGATAGCAACAATATGACGGCAGTTTCCACAAAAGGAGCTGGAAATAAATTTAGGGTTATAAAATGTGAAAAGGCTGGATATGTGAAAAATAACAATGTGATTAATCAAGATTGGAAAGCGAAAGTGGAAGTGGAAGCGTTTGATTAAATCAAATCAATTTTATGCAAGAACAAGGGCCCCAAAAAACAAAACTGGAAACATTAATGGAAGAAAGGCAAAATCTTTTGGCTAAAAAAGAGCGAGCGGAAACAAAAAAAACTGAAGCGCCCGTTGCGCCAACGACATCTGCGCCAGCCAAAACAGAACCAGCTGTCCCAGTTGCGCCCGTCTTAGCTCCCAAAGAAACGCCGCCAGCGCGAGAAATAGTCGAACCAAAGCCGGAGGTAAAAACTACACATAAAGTTGGAGAAATAGTAAAAACACCGGAGATATTAGACGGCAAAGAAGCCAAAGATTTGGCGGAATCAATGCATGTTTTTGAATTGAAAAGCGGGGATATAGTTTATGCGGGAACAGATAAAGGAATAAATTACGCCGATCATAATGAAGACAGGGTCACAGTGAATCCAAAAGAAAATTTTTTTGCAGTTGTTGACGGAATGGGTGGAGAATCAAAGGGAGAATTGGCGGCGCAAATTTTAGCAGAAGAATTTTTAACAGAATCAACAAATATAGATTTTGCTGTTAACCAAGCTAAGTTAAGAATGTCTGAACAGGGTGTTGAAGGGGGTGGCGCAGTTTTTATTTCCGCTCAATTAAACATTGGACCTAACGGCAAGTTTTTGAATATTTCTCAATTAGGAGATGCTAAGTTGATAATAATAAAAAAAGACGGAACGGTCCGTTTTGAATCAAAAGACGAATCTTTGGTTCAAACACTCGTTGATGGAAAAGTTATTACGCCCGACGAAGCTTTGTATAACTCTCAAAGAAATGTGGTTACAAAAGCAGTTTCTCCCGACACGGAAGATAAAGTAAAATCATACCCTCTTATTAAAGTTGAAAATGGGGACATGGTTCTCTTATATTCAGACGGCATATCGGATAATTTTACACCGGAAGAAATCGCCAAAAAAATAAAAGAAGGATTGTCTGGCAAAGCGTTATTTTCTTGGTTGTCGGACGCAACGGGTAAAAGAATGCAAAATGCAAAAGAAATTGTGGGTAATTCGGACAGAGAAAATAAAGGTGTATATTCTGATGGTTATAAATCTAAACCAAAACCGGACAATCGCTCTCTTGTGATTGTGGAAATAAAAAATGATAAAATAGTGCCGGCGCTAAAATTGGAAGGACCTTTTACGGCAGAACAAATGAGAGAACAAGCAAGAGCGACCGAAAAAGCGCAAGCGCTGGCTACGCTTCGGGAGACGATCACCAATGCGACGCGAGAGTTGGCGGAAATTCAAAGAGAACTCGCGGAAATTAGAGCAAAGAAAAAAGAAACTGGTGAAAAAACACCGGAAATAAAAACTTTTTCGACTGAATTAATACAAAAAATAATTATAGAAATGCTTGAATCTTTTGAAAAAGTGACAGAAGTAAAAAGTGTTGAAGTGGGAAGCAGGGATAATAAAATGTCTTTGGCAATAAAAATTCGATCAGAAGAAAAAGTAATCGGGCTAAAAACTATTGTTGAATATAAAAATGGCGAATTTGTGGCTGAAAGTCCTTCTATTGATGCAGGAATGGTGACTAGAATGTATTTAAGGTCAAGAATCAGTCCCTGGCTTGATAAAATCGGGGAGATATTAAAAGGTGAAGTAGAAAAACTGGAAGGGAAAAAAGTAAAAAAGGTTTGGTTTGAAGATGGGCAGTTGAAAGCAACTTTTTAAATAATTTATAAATTTTATGGAAACAAATCCAATGGATACACCAAATAGAGAAGAA
>JBAPNK010000081.1:0-13044 GCA_049279095.1 Minisyncoccia bacterium | reverse complement strand
ATTTTATGCACTGCGCCGGTTGCGATTTTTTTATTGGTCATGGGTTTACTGTTCTATCTTATTAAGTTTTTCTAATTTTGCTTGTAATTCAGCGATAGACAGATTCGCGGATTCTTCAAATTTTTGTTTTGTATCTGTCGGAAAAAAAGGAATTGAGTTTTCCAAAGATTTCCTCTCGGTTTCCGGAAGTCTTTGCAATCGATATTCATAAAAAATTCGCGATTCCTCCATCTGTAATTTTAAAAACTCTTTTCTGTCCATAAAATAAGCTTTCTCATATTCTTCTTCCTCTTTTTCTAGCCCCCCTTGTGTGTCAGTAAGATTATAACATCTCAAAAGATATTTGCGCCGAAAAGCGTTGTCGTATTTTTCAACCTTATTTTCTGGTTTTGCGGGTTTGTTTCCTTGTCCTTCGATACTGTGATGTTTGTGCCACGGTTTATTATCCATATTCATAGTGACTCTACTGGGAATCGCACCCAGATTACCAGCTTGAAAAGCTGATGTCCTAACTATTAGACGATAGAGCCAGTGTTTTGGGAACTTTTTAATCTTATCTTATTTTTGAAAAAATCGCAAAAAAATGCTAGATTAAAGTTAAGGAGGGTTCGCCTAATGGTATGGCACTGGTTTCGAAAACCAGCGGGAGAAATCCCTTACAGGTTCAAGTCCTGTACCCTCCGCAGATTTATTTTGTGTGGATCGTCAAATAGATATCTTCCAGCGCTCGCACAGCGTCGCCGGCGGCTATGTTGTTTTGATGATAAAGAACATCGGTGCAGTCGCCGGCCGCCCAAATGCCCGAAACTTCGGTTTTTTGGTTGCGGGCGTCAATTTTTATCCGGCCGAATTGATCGAGCGGCACTAGGCCTTTCACAAAATCGGTATTCGGAATTTGTCCGATTTCCACAAAAATGCCCGAAACTTTCAATTCTTTTTTTTCTCCAGTTTTGACATCTTTATAAATAATTCCTTCCACAAATTTTTCTCCTCGAACTTCCAAAATTTCCGCATTTTTTATTATTGAAAGTTTTGGATTTTTGGAGACCTTTTCCACAGTGATTTCATCCGCGCGGAAAGAATCGCTCCTATTGATAAGCGTGACGGATTTACAATAGGCTAGTAGTTGCGCGGCCGACTCAAAAGCGGCGTTGCCTCCGCCGATGACTGCAACATCGGCATCGGCAAAAAGCGGTCCGTCGCAAGAAGCGCAATAAGTCAGGCCTTTGTGTTCCAGTTTGTCGGCATTCAAAGCTTCCAATTTTCGGCGACCACTGCCGCTCGCGATTAAAATCGTTTTGGTTTCAAATTCTTCGTCCGATTCTGTTTTGACGGAGAAAGAATTTTCAAGAACGGTTCTTGGGGAAACTTCTTTAAGAACCGTTCTTGTTATTGAATTTACTTTTTCTCCTTCTTTCACTTCTAAGCTTTCTCCGGTATTTGCCAAAACATGTTTTTTAAAATTTTGCGCCAACTCTGCGCCGGAAATTGCCGGAGTTCCGATCCAATTGTAAATTTGTTCCGAGACGACAGACTGCCCGCCCCATTCCGAAGTGATAAAAAGCGTTTTGAGCCGTTTGCGAGCGGCATAAACCGCCGCCGCGCTACCGGCCGGTCCGCCGCCTATAATTATTAAATCGTAAATCATTTACTGATTATATTCTATTTTTTATTTCTACGCAAAAACGCCGGCACGGCGCTCCAATCCTCGCCGTCATCTTCGATTATCATTTCTTCCTTTTTTTCCGGCTTTTTGATGAAATCGTTATTGTTCATATTGCCGTTTTGGATACTATTATGAATTTCTTTTTTTATTATAGTTGGCGTTTCATCTTTGATAAGCGTTTGACTCGCGCCGGTTCCGCTGAAAAGATTCTTGCGGGGCATATCAGCCGGGAAGCTGGTGGCGATGACGGTGACTTTAAGCTCGCCTTTTTTCAACTTTTCGTCCCGGATGGTTCCGAAAATAACTTTGGCATCTTTGTCGATTGATTCGGTGATTATCTTGGCGGCTTCTTGAATTTCATTGATGGTCAAATCGTCTCCGCCGGAAATGGCGAAGAGCACGCCCTTGGCGCCGTGAATGGAAATTTCCAAAAGGGGAGAGTTGATCGCCGCTAGGGCCGCTTTTTCCGCGCGTTTTTCTCCAGAGGCGCTGCCGATGCCCATCAAGGCCGAGCCGGCGTTGGCCATAATGGCTTTGATGTCCGCGAAATCTACATTGATCACGCCGGGCGTAGTAATCAAATCCGAAATTCCTTCGACTGCTTGTCGCAACACATCGTCACAGCGCACGAAAGCGTCTTTAAAGTTGGTATTTTTTTCTGCTAACTGCAGCAGCTTGTCGTTCGGAATTATGATGATTGCGTCCACTTCTTTGGCCAAATCCTCAATGCCTTTTTCGGCGATTTTCATTCGGTGATTGCCTTCGAAAAAGAACGGCTTGGTCGTGACCGCCACGGTCAAGATGCCTTGTTCCCGGGCGGCGCGGGCGACGATCGGCGCCGCGCCGGTGCCGGTGCCTCCGCCCATTCCGCAAGCCAGAAATATCATATCCGCGCCCTTGATGACATCCTGAATTTCCGATTTAGTTTCTTCGGCGGCTTTTCGGCCGATTTCCGGATCCATGCCGGCGCCCAAACCTTTCGTCAAGTTTTTCCCGATGTGAATTTTTTTCTCCGCCAAAGAATGATGCAAATCCTGCGTGTCCGTATTCATGCAAATAAACGAAACGCCTTTGACTTTGGAATTGATCATATGGTTGACCGCATTCTTGCCCGACCCTCCGATTCCGATGACCATAATGCGCGCGAAACTTTCTATTTCTTGGTTTATTTTTGGCATATTTTTGCTAATTCTTTGATTAAATCCCGACGAGCTTTGCTGTCGGGATCCCGACTTTACGTCGGGACTTATATAAAGTTTATACTAGCACTAGAGAGAAAAAAAGCAAATACCGAACTTGAAGGTTCTTCCTCCAAGTGGTTAGTAAATATTAATTTTTTTTATGTTATATTTTATAGATGACATTTGAAGAACTGGCAGTAAAAATAGAAAAGTTGAAACCAAAGCATACCCAGTTGGTAATTGGCATAGACGGAGACGGTGGCGCAGGTAAAACCACTTTCGCAAATAAATTAGCATATTTACTTGATGCGGAAATTATATATTTAGATGATTTATATAAATCAAAAAAAGATAGAATGAATGAAAATCAAGACTCAAATATAAATATTGATTACGATTGGAAACGCATTAAGAAAGAAATTTTTACACCTATCAGAGAAAGTTCTAAAATTAATTATCATTATTATGACTGGAATCTAGATAAAATTACTCACATAGTAAATGTGCCGGAGGGTAAAAATATAATCATAGAAGGCAGTTATTCGTTGCAGCCTAAATTTTTTAAAGATTATGATTTTTCAATTTATATTGAAACTCCTAAAGAATTACGTTTAAAGCGAGCGATGATTAGAGATGGTGAGTATATGCGTTCTCATTGGGAGAAAGTATGGTTACCTGCGTATAAGAGGTATAAAGACACACATAAAGTTCATGAGAATGTAGATTTATTGATAGACGGTTTAAAATCAGATTTTGAAAATAATATAATTCATGATTTAGAGGAAGAACCCCCAAGTTAGCTAAATTCAAGATTACCCACTTCCTCTTTTCTCTGGCATGTTTCCTTCCATGTTTCTAGGGCAAATTTCTCATATTCCTTTTTAGATTCAAATTGACCAAGCACTATAGATTTTTTACAAAAATTAATATTGGTTTGTCCTATGTATTCAATCCAGCTTGAACTATTAAGAGATTTTTTAATTATTCCATTTTTATCATAATTATTTAAATTTACATAAGAGCTTGCTTGAAGCAGGTACGCATTCGAATTTATATGTTTGCTTTTGAATTTTCCTTGAAAGAGAGAACCGGATCTTTTTTCTTTTTCGTTAAAATACAAAGTGTATCCGGTGCCAAGCCGTTGCATAAATTTTTCGATGCCTTTTTCAACAAGGGGAGTGAGAATAAAATGATAGTGATTTGGATTTAAACAATAAGCAATGAATTGTACTAACTTGGAAGAAGAACCCCCAAGTTCTTTTTCTTTTACAAAACTATTTTCATATAAACTACCGATTGGATCTTTGGTATTAAACTCCTCCATGCTTTGCAAAAATCTTTGCAAATCTGATTTATCAGAAAATATATTTCTTTTATCTACACCTCTATTATAGATATGATAATATTCTCCTTCCACTAAGTTAACTTTTCGGCTAGGCATGTTTTTATTATAGCACTTGGAGGAAGAACTCCCAAGTGGTTACGGCATTAGCTGTTTGATGCTTGATTTTATCGTGTTTTTCAAATCCTTGAAAAAATTTCGCGCGGAATTTTCTCCGTAGGCGCTATTTTCCGTCGTCAAAAGACCTAAAGCGGCGAACCAAGCCGGATCGCGAAGTTTGGTTTTGTTGTTGCCGAAAATCTCGCTCCCGCCGATGCTGGACGGGATTTTTAAAACTGATTTTGATAATTCCACCAAGCTCGGAATATTGGCGCCGCCACCGACAAATACCGCGCCGGCCGGCAACAGTTCGGATCTTTTTATTTTTTTTAAATTATTTTCGATGGACTCGAAAATGTCGAGCAGGCGCGCCTCGATTATTTCTTCCAGTTTTTTTCCGGAAAATTCTTCCGAGACATTGCCTAATTTCAAGTCTTCCGCCCTTTGGAGCGGAATTTTGAAACCAAGAGCCAGGTCGTTGGTGATTTCCGCTCCGCCGATCGAAAAAGTGTGGAGAGCGATCAATTTTTCATTTTCAAAAATAGAAAGCGAAGTCGTTTCCGCGCCGATGTCCACCAAGGCCACCCCGACGATTTTTTGTTTTTCCGACAGAACCAGACTGCTTAGAGCCACTGGCGCGGCAATTACATCGATCGTTTCCACTCCGGCTTCAGCGATCACCGAAAGCAAATCTTCCAAATGAACAACGGAATAAGTGACGAATAACGCTTTTGTTTCAAGTTTGGTTCCGCGCAGACCTTCCAGCCGGCCCAGCACTTCTTTGCCGTCCAGTTTGAAGGAAATAGGGTAAGTATGGATGATTTTTTTATTATTTGCGCTGGTTCCATTGTTCAAATTCTCTTCGCAATCCTGCAAAGCTTTATTGATATCGAGCGCGGTAACTTCGCCGTCCGCTTTGGAAACGATTGCGCCGCCGCCGCTCATAACTCCCTGTAATGTTGCGCCCGAGAGCGCCACAAAGGCGCGTTTGATTTTTATTTCGGAAGATTTTTCCGCCAGCCGCAGCGCGTTTTTGATCGAAGCCGTCGCCAGACTCGGACTCACGACATAACCGTGCCGCATTCCTTCGGTGGGTGCCATGCCGACGCCGATAATCTTAGGATTTTTTTCTCCTTTTAGAAATTCCCCGACCACGACCCGCGTCATCGACGAACCCACATCTATTCCCACTGAAATATTTCTGATCATATTTTTTTTCTAACTCTTCCATTATACTCCCGTGTTCCATTCCCGCCAAATGCAGCATTCCGTGGATAACTAAAAAATTCAGGAATTGGCGAAAATTTTTTCCAAAAATTTTCGCCTCCCGTTTTATAACCGCCGGACACAAAATTATTTCTCCCATATTTTTTTTCAGCGGAAAAGACAAAATGTTCGTCGGTTTATTTTTATTTCGATATTTTTTATTTAGGGTTCTGGAAGTTTTTTCATTCACGCAGGCGAGCGAAAGGGAATACTTTTTTCCCAAAATTTCATTTTTCAAACGGGTATAGATCATTTGGTTACCATCTTGCCGAGTTTTTTGAGTTTCTCTATTTCTTTTCGGCGAGCCATTCGCTTAAGCGCGCCTTTTTTGATTTTCAATTTAGATTCCTTTCGAACATTGTAACGGGCGCCCTTGACCTTGCGAATGATGCCGGACTCTTGAATCCTACGCGAAAAACGGCGCAAAATGCTCGAATTGTTTTCGTTAGGATTTTTTCTGACTTCAATGACTGTTTTTGCCATACAGCAAGACTATCACATAATTGACTCTTTTGTCAAAAAAAGATATGATAAGGGCATGTTGCAAGCGGGAGATTACATAACCGAAGAAAAAAGAAAAGCTCTCGAGGCGGAATTGAAAGACTTAGAAGGTCCGAAAAGAAAAGAAATTTTGGAGGCCTTGGCGTATGCGAAGTCCCTGGGTGACTTGTCGGAAAACACGGAATATCATCAAACTCGGGAAGATCAGGGCAAGCTGGAAGAACGGATCGCCAAAATAAAACAAATTTTACAATCTTCACAGACAGTGCAGGGCGGCGGAGGCGAGATGGTGGAGGTTGGATCCAAGGTGGTGGTTCAGAAACAAGGATCCGACGAAACAAAAACTTACATTATCGTCGGTTCGGAAGAAGCGGATATGAAAACGGGAAAAATTTCCAATCGTTCGCCTTTTGGCGAAGCGCTTTTCAGCAAAAGAAAAGGCGACAATATTTCCTTCAAAACTCCCGGCGGAATGGTCCATTATAAAATAATCAATGTAACTTAATGTCTTCTATTGATGAAATTAGAGACACGCGCATGAAAAAATTGGAGCTCTTGCGGAAAAGAGGAATGAATCCTTATCCTGCTGAATCCAAAAGAGAAATTACCCTGGCGGAAGCGGTTAGCGGTTTTGAAAATTTGGAAAAAGATAAAAAAGCAAAATGGATCGCCGGCCGAATAATGTCCATTCGCGGACAAGGCGCGATTATTTTCGTAACTTTGTACGACGGCACCGGAATTTTTCAAGGATTGCTTAAAAAAGATGTTTTAGGCGAAGAAAAATTTAATTTCTGGAATGAAGTTGTCGACATCGGGGATTTTGTGGAATTGCAGGGAATTTTTTTTCTGACTAAAAGGGGAGAGAAAACTTTGGAAGCAAAAGATTGGGTTATACTTTCCAAAAGTCTGCGGCCTTTGCCGGAAAAGTGGCATGGGTTGGTTGACGCCGAAGAAAGATTTCGCAAAAGATATTTGGATATTTTGATGAATCCGGAAATCAAAGATATTTTTGAAAAAAAAGCGAAGTTTTGGGAAACGGCGCGGAATTTTATGAAAGAAAAAGGATTTTTGGAAGTGGAAACTCCGTCGTTGGAAATTACCACCGGCGGAGCGGAAGCGACGCCGTTCAAAACTTACAATGAAGATTTTAAACTTCCGCTTTACTTGCGGATTTCTATCGGCGAGCTTTGGCAAAAGAGGCTGATGGCGGCGGGTTTCGAGAAAACTTTTGAAATCGGGCGCGCGTACAGGAATGAAGGTTCCGACGCGAATCATTTGCAGGAATTTACCAATATGGAATTTTATTGGGCATACGCCAATTATCAAAACGGTATGAAACTAGTGGAAGAACTTTACCAGAAAATCGCAAAAGATGTTTTTAACACGATGCAATTTGAGACGCGCGGACACAAATTTGATTTGGGTGGAAAATGGAAAACGATTGACTATCGCGAGACGGTGAAAAAAGAAACCGGCATAGACATTTTGAATACGACTTACGAGGAAGTGAAAAATAAACTGGAAAAATTAGAAATCAAATATGACGGCGAGACAATGGAGCGCTTAGTGGACACGCTTTGGAAATATTGCCGCCGAAAAATTTCCGGTCCGGTGTTTTTAGTTGGTCATCCGAAACTTGTTTCTCCGCTTTCCAAATCAATGCCGGAAAACGGCGAGCTCACGGAAAGATTCCAGGTTATTATCGCCGGCTCGGAAGTGGGAAATGGTTTTTCCGAATTAAACGATCCGATCGACCAAGCAAAAAGATTCGAAGCCCAGCAAGAATTATTAAAAGCGGGGGATAAAGAGGCAATGATGCCGGATGACGAATTTGTGGAAATGCTGGAATACGGCATGCCGCCGACTTGCGGTTTTGGTTTCGGCGAAATGTTGTTCGCTTTTTTGGCCGACAAACCGATTCGCGAGACGCAATTGTTTCCGTTGATGAAGCCGAAGAATATAGAATAAAATTTTCCTCCAAAATAAAATTACTCCCAAGAATCAAAGATTCAAGGGAGCATTTTTTTTGTGGCGTATTGCGTCTAAAATACTAAAAAGTTATCCACAGCCCGGGCTTGGCGTTATTTTTCGCTGTGGTTTATAATGTTAACCAAGTGGGAAAAAGTGGGAAACGAGTTAATAACTTTTTTCGGCTCAATTTATGTTGATCGGCGAATACATTCATACAATTGACGAAAAGAACCGCGTTTCCATGCCGGCGAAATTTCGCGCGGAGCTCGGCAAAAAAATTGTTATCACGCCCGGTCTCGGCCAATGCTTGTTCATTTTCAACAACAAAGAATGGGAAAAAGTTTCCAAAAAACTTTCAAGCTCGGACACCGACCTTTCGTTTTTAAAAGCCGACCAGAGAAATTTTAATCGTTATATGTTTGGCCGCGCGGCGGAAGTGGAAATTGATTCCATCGGTCGAATCCTGATTCCGGATTTTTTGAAAGACAAAATCGGCTTGAAGAATTCCGCGGCGATTGTGGGAGTCAAAGACCGGGTGGAAATTTGGAACGAGAAGAAATGGTCGGAAGAAAAAGAAAATGCGGAAAAGCATGCGGAAACATTAGCGGAAAAATTGGCGGACGGCCAAAAATAAGATGACAAGCGTCCATCGGACAGTTCTTTTAAAAGAAACAATACTTGCCCTTCGAAACCTCGGTGACGGAGGGGAAGGTGAAAAAATGGTTCTGGATTGCACTTTTGGCGGCGGAGGCCACAGTTTGGAAATTTTGCAGAAATATCCCGGCGCGAAAGTTGTGGCGATGGATCAGGACCGGAGCGCTTGGGAAAAAGCGAAAGAAAAATTTCGGGGAATGGAGAAGAGAATCGATTTTGTCAACGCGAATTTTGGGAACTTGGAGGTTCTTCCTCCACTTGGAGGAAGAACCTCCAAGTTTGACGGAATTATTTTTGACTTAGGTTTGAGTTCAGACCAGTTAGAGAATTCCGGAAGAGGATTTTCTTTTCTGAAAGATGAACCTTTGTTGATGACCTTGAAAGAAAATCCCGGTCCGGAAGATTTGACGGCGAAGGAGATTGTCAACGATTGGAGCGAGAAAAGTTTGGCGGACATTATTTACGGTTATGGCGAAGAAAGATTCAGCCGGAGAATTGCTAAAGCGATTGTGGAAGCGAGAGGAAAAAAGGAAATCAAAACCACATTTGATTTAGTAAAGATATTGGAGGACATTGTCGGCAAAGCATACAAAAGACAAAAATTGCACTTTGCCACCCGGACTTTTCAGGCCTTGCGCATTGCAGTCAACGATGAACTTGGAAATTTAAAAACGGGGTTGGAAAAAGGATTTGAAATTTTAAATGCAGACGGCAGGATGGCGGTGATCAGTTTCCATAGTTTGGAAGATCGGATAGTGAAAAAATTTTATAAAAATAAAGCCAAAGAAAAACAAGCGATATTGATAAATAAAAAACCGATTACAGCTTCAAGTGAAGAAATAAAAAATAATCCGCGCGCGCGCAGCGCCAAATTGAGAATTTTAGAAAAATTATGAAACAAGCATCCTTACAAATTAAGACTTCCATCAAAAATGCGACCGTGCTGAACAATATTGACGCGCAAAAAATTATTTTCAATCTGATAATTTCTGTTTTTGTCGCTTTGTCGATTTTTTATGTTGTGATTCTGGGAAATATGGTGGCGAATATCGTGCAAAGAAGAACGCTTCAAAAAGAAGCCACGGCCCTCTCCGACCAAGTCAACAGTTTGGAACTTTCTTATCTTTCCATTTCGGGCGGCGTGAATTTGTCTTCCGCTCTTTCTCTGGGATTCGCGCAAACGACGGCATCGTTCGCCACACGCAAATCACTTGGTTACAATTTTCCAGTTGAAAATTTTGCTAATTTAAAGAACGGCGGCAATGAAATCTAGCTTTCTCGGCAGAGGCAGAGTGATTATTTTTTGCCTGATGGTTTTTGCCGCGGTGCTATTGGCTAAACTTTTTTTAGTGCAAGTGACGCGCAATAAATCTTATCTCGCGGCGGCGGATCATCAATACGCCACGCCTCCGGGAGATATTTACGAACGCGGCGCCATTTATTTTGAAAATAAAGACGGAGAATTGGTTTCGGCCGCAACGCAAGCTTCCGGTTTCAAGATTGCGATTGATTCCAGTCAAATTATCGATCCGGAAGGAACTTATCGGGCCTTGGCCAAAATCGCGACGATTAATCATGATGATTTCATCAAAGACGCGGACCAAAAAACGGATCCTTACGAGGAGGTGGCGCATCGTCTTTCCAAAGAGCAAGCGGATGGCATTTCTCTTTTGAAATTGCCGGGCGTAAGTATTTTCAAAGAAAATTGGCGTTTTTATCCCGGCGGGGTTTTGGCTTCGCACGCTCTCGGTTTTGTGGGTTACCAAGACAATACTTTGGCTGGCCGTTACGGTTTGGAAAAACAATATGATGCCACCTTGGCGCGCAGCGCCGACAATCCTTATATAAATTTTTTTGCGGAAGTTTTTTCCAATTTGCATCAATCATTGTTTGCGAATCAGCCTAAAGAAGGAGATATTGTCACGACCATTGAACCGCAAGTGCAAAATTTTCTGGAACAAACCCTGATGAAGGTAAAAACGGAATACAATCCGGACTCGGTCGGCGGAATAATTATGAATCCGACCGACGGTTCCATTTACGCGATTTCCGCCAAGCCGGATTTTGATCCGAATAATTTTTCGCAAACGACGGATCTTTCCGTTTTCGCCAATCCGCTGGTGGAACATGTTTTTGAATTCGGCTCGGTGGTCAAGCCGCTGGTGATGGCCTCCGCGCTCAATGCTGGCGTGGTGACGCCCGAAACGACTTACGATGATAAAGGCGAAGTGACCATCGAAAAACATCAGATTTTCAATTTTGACAAAAAGGGCCGCGGACCGGGGACCACGATGCAGGATGTTTTGAATCAATCGCTCAATACCGGTATGGTTTTTGTGGAGGAGCAATTAGGCAGAATAAATTTGCGCAATTATTTGCTTTCGTTCGGCATTAAGGATAAAACCGGAATTGATTTGCCGAATGAAACTTCTGGATTGGTTTCCAATATTTTAACCAGTCCGCGCGAGATCGAATACGCCAACGCCGCTTTCGGCCAGGGAATCGCGCTCACGCCGATAGAATTGACGCGAGCGCTCGCGTCTTTGGCGAACAACGGGAATTTGGTCGTGCCGCATATTGTCAAAGAAATAAAATACAGCGACGGCACTTCCAAAGTTATGAGTTATCTGACGACTCCTACGAAAATAACGCCGGAGAGCGCGCAAACCATAACCAAAATGCTGGTGACTGTGATGGACCAGGGATTGAAAGCGGGGTTGCCGAATTTCAGCGTCGCGGTCAAAACCGGCACGGCGCAAGTTGCGGATAATTCCACCGGAGGGTATTATACGGACAGGCACACCCATTCTTTTATGGGATATTTTCCGGCCTACAATCCGAAGTTCATCGTTTTTCTTTACGCGATTAATCCGAAAGGAGTCGAATATTCCGCAACCACTTGGACACAGCCGTTTTTGGATATCACCAAGTTTTTATTAAATTATTATAATGTTCCGCCGGATCGATGACCATGAAATCCACTTTCAAAAAAATCGTCGCGTATATTTTACGGAAAGAATCGGAGCTTGTTCTAAAAAAGTACAAACCGAAAATTGTCGCTATCACCGGTTCGGTCGGCAAGACTTCCACGAAAGACGCGGTCTACGCCGTGTTTTCCAAAATATATTTCGTTCGCAAAAGCGAGAAAAGTTTCAACAGCGAAATCGGTTTGCCTTTGACTATTTTAGGTTGTCCGAATGGCTGGAATAATCCGCTAATTTGGCTTGCCAACATCTGGAAAGGATTTTGGCTTTTTTTGTGGCCCCATAAATATCCGGAGTGGCTGGTGCTCGAAGCGGGCGTGGGCAAGCCGAACGATATGCGCGATGTAGCAAAGTGGTTAAAGACGGATGCGGTAATTATTACCGCAATTGGAGACACTCCGGTGCACATTGAATTTTTCCAATCCCGCAAGCATTTAGTTGAGGAAAAAAGTTTGCTTATAAAAACTTTAAAAAAAGACGGACTGCTGATTTTGAATGCCGACGATGAAACGGTTTGGGAAATGAAAAATAAAACAAAAAATCTGTTTGTCTCGTACGGATTCAAAGAAGGCGCCGACATTTTAGCTTCGAGCGACAATATTTTTTACTCGGAATCTGGCCGGCCGGAAGGAGTGATTTTTAGAATTGACCAAGAAGGCAGGAGTTTTCCTGTTATTATCGACGGAGTATTCGGCCGCAATCACATTTACGCGTCGCTCGCCGCCCTGGCTTTATCGAGCGGTTTGAAATTAAATATCCTTGACTCGATCAACGCTTTGAAAAATTATGCCGTGCCTCCGGGCAGAATGCGGCTTCTTCAGGGCATAAACGATACTTTGATTGTTGACGACACATACAATTCCTCGCCTTTCGCTTGCGAAGCCTCTTTGAAAACTTTGGGAGAAATAAAAAATGCGAATAGAAAAATCGCCGTTTTGGGAGATATGCTGGAGCTCGGCCGTCACACGACCGAAGCGCATAAAAATGTCGGGAAAATCGCCAAAGATAATTGCGATATTTTGGTAGTTGTTGGACCGAGAGCCAAAGGTATCAAAGAAGGCGCGCTGGAAATGGATTTTAATCCGGCAAACATTTTTGAATTTCCGGATTCGCGCGAGGCCGGAGCTTTTCTAAAAATTTTCGCGCAAAAAGGCGACATCATTTTAGTTAAAGGTTCGCAAGGAATGCGGATGGAGCGGGCAGTGGACGCAATCTTGCTCGATCAAGCCAACAAAAAAAATCTGCTGGTGCGGCAGGATGATGAGTGGTTGAAAAAGAAATAAAAAAAACGAACGCCTGGCGTTCGTTTTTAACGATGAGGGCAGCCAGCCCAGCAGCATGGCCGCCTCACTCCATTCTTGAGTTTTGACAGTCCTACAT